>CAZRDG010000155.1:1174-5967 GCA_964598775.1 uncultured Lacinutrix sp. | reverse complement strand
ATACTCAACACTTGACGCTTTTAATTCCAAAGAAGCGCGTTTCCACTCAATGTTTCTATTTTGCATTTTGTTGCCAAAATCATTGTCTGTTACTGCTCTCCAAAAGTTTGGTTTTGGCCCTTTACCATCTTTTAATAATTCGTTTCCTTTAAAAATATAAGAAGTTAAATGACCTTCGTTTTTATCAAAAACAACTGTTAGTTCATTGTTTGAAATGGTTAAAATGCCTTGATTATTTTCGGCAGTTAATTTTGAATTTTCTTTAAGCGTAGTTTCTGTTTTTTTGTATTTATCGATTAACGGAATTTGCTCACGAGCGACCTCAAAGCCTTTTGGCAATATTCCCCAATCCTCCTTTGTGGTTGCAGAGAAGTGAACAAAATATTCTGTATTGTCTTGAAATGCAACATCCTTTAAAGGAACACGAATCAGTTTTCCTGTATGCGTTTCAACTGAAATATCATCAAAATTGATAGTCTTTAGCACTTTGCCTTCAGCTTTTATGTCTGCTTTAAAATTAAATTGATTGAGGTTGGTAAAATCGTATAAATTTTCGACCAGTACTCGCAACTCATCGTGACGATTAATGCCTTTGTCCTTAAAATTTATGTATTCATGAGCCTTTTTAAGTTCATACAAAGCAGGTTGTGGTGATCTGTCAGGAAAGACAATGCCATTATTTAAAAACGTGTTATCACTTGGCATGTTTTCGCCAAAATCGCCACCATAAGCATAAAAGCGTTCACCTTTTTCATTAGTTTTCCAAATGGATTGATCTACCCAATCCCAAATAAATCCACCTTGTAGATTGTCGTATAACTCAATAATGTCCCAATAATCCTGAAAATTACCTGTGCTGTTTCCCATAGCATGCGCATATTCACTCGGAATGTAAGGTCTGTCGGTTTTTGATTTTCCTACTTCTTCAAATCGTGCAGGACTTGGATATTGAGGCACAATAATATCTGTATTAGAATCCATATCGTACAAACTACCATCGTAATCTTTATATGGACGTTCGTATTGCACAGGACGCTTTGTGTTGTCGTTTGCTTTAATTGCATCATAACCAGCGTAAAAATTAACACCATTTCCAGCTTCATTTCCCATTGACCAAATAATCACAGAAGGATGATTTTTATCGCGCTCTACCATTCTCAACATTCTATCTACATGAGCATTTTCCCAAGATGGAAATTTTGCCAAGGAATACTTACCATAGTACATGCCATGGGATTCAATATTAGCTTCATCGATGACGTAGATTCCATATTTATCGCATAATTCATAGAAGCGTCTGCCTCTTGGATAATGTGCTAATCGAACCGCATTAATGTTGTTTTCTTTCCAAAGTTGAATGTCTTTTTTTATGAGCTCTTCAGACATGACATGGCCAGTTTCTGGGTCAACTTCGTGAGCGTTAACACCTTTTAAGGTAACGCGTTGGCCATTTACTAAAAGCAATCCATTTTTTATTTCAACAGAACGAAACCCTATTTCTCTGTGTGTGACTTCTATAGTTTTTCCTTTAGAATCTTTAGTTTCAATAATGAGTGTGTATAAATTAGGATGTTCGGCATTCCATTGTTTTACGTCAGGAATTATTGCCCAAAAACTAGTGGCATCTTTTTGAGAGGAAGGGATTTCAATTTTTTTATTTCCTGAAGAGATGATTTTGTTATCATCTAATAACTCATAGCTGACCTTAATGTTTCTGTTTTTCGGAGTGTGATTTTGTAAGTCAACGTCTAATTGAAACACACCATTTTCATATCCTTTATCAAGTGTTGAAGTGACCTCAAAATCCTGAATCCTAATTTTAGGTTGCGCATAAATAAAAACGTCCCGTTCAATACCACTGATGCGCCAAAAATCCTGGCACTCTAAATAGGAGCCATCTGTCCAACGAAAAATTTGGATCGAAATGGTGTTGTTTCCTGTTTTTGCTGCTTTAGTAATATTAAATTCTGCTGGTAATTTACTGCCTTGAGAATAGCCAATATACACTCCATTTAGCCAAACAAATCCGCCAGATTTCATAGCTCCAATATGTAGAAATATTTCCTTTTCGGTCCAGCTTTTTTCAATAGTAAAATCACGACGATAGGTGCCAACTGGATTGTAATTGTCTGGGACATCACCTGGGTTTTTCGGGTAGATTCTATCAACTAATTCCATGTCGTCAGCAATCATCGCTTTATAATCGGTAAACTCGTATTGATGATTCACGTATATAGGTGTGCCGAAGCCTTCAACTTCCCAATTGGAAGGTACTTTTATGTCATCCCAGTTAGACGCATCAAAGCTTGATTTCATGAATTGAGTTGGCCTGTCTTTAGGATTTTTCACCCAATTAAATTTCCAAGTGCCATTTAAAAATTGATGAAATTGAGGATTGTTTTTTAATGCATTTTCTTTTGAAGTGAAAGAGGTAAACGATGCATGAGCACGTTCTTTATTTTCAGAAATGACCTGTTCGTTTTCTATGAAGTGTTCGTAGTCTTTTATTGGGTCTTTTTGCTGGCTGTTAATTGATAAGCAAATAAGTAAAAGCGTAAAAATTGTAATTTTTTTAATCATTTGTTTCGTTCATTAATAACATGATGACGTGAGCTGCACTCCAACTAAAATTTTGAGCATGGAGTCCTTCTCCAGTAAGTGGATGATAATTTTCTCTAATAGATTTCCCTTTACCTAACAGACCTTCAGCACCTTCAAGAATTTGTATGGTTGCTTTGTCAGCTTCCTTATTAAAACCGTAATTACGTAAACCTTTGACTCCAAAATAAGCTTGATCTAACCAATTTGGACCTCTCCAATACCCTTTTAAAGGATCAAATTTTTCATGGTCAGCACTCATGGTTTGAAATGGTACTTTGGTGAAAAATTTATTAGGATTCATCATTTTATTTTTTACTGCTTCTGCTTGTTTTTGAGTTGCTGCGCTTGCCCAAAGCGCTGTCCAACCTTCACTACCTTCACCTTTTATAAATTGAGTTCCATCTAAGTTGGTGTCGTAAAACCATCCATCATTTCCATCATAAAATTGTGTTTGAATTTTGACTTTTAAACCTTCTGCTTCACTTTTATACTGTGAAGCATCGTTTAAATTTAAGGCTTCTGCAAGTTGTGACAAAAATAATTTTTCGGCATAGAGGTAAGCATTCAAATCGACGCTTTCTTGGTCTAAAGAGTAAGCGCCTTCTTCATTTTTTAGAATTTTAGAATCATCAAACCTGATGGCATTGTCCATGCCGCTTTCCCATTTGGCTGCTATCAAACTACCATCAGTTGAACCATATTCACAAAGTCCATCTTGGTCGTGGTCACGTTTGTTGTACCACCAATAATGGTATTTTTTAAGTTTTGGATACATGTATTTTACAAACTCTAAATCCTTATCTTTTTCATAAATTTTGGCAACTGCCCAAGCTGATAAAGGTGGTTTGGTATCGCGATAGTTATGAGCTTCAATAGTTGTGTCGCGATAAACACAATCTGCCACAAAACCATCATCATTTTGAAATTTGAACATGAGTTTTATTTGCTCTTTGGCTAAGCGTAAATCGTAATAAGATAAACCAACTGCATGTTTCCAAGAGTCCCAAGACCAGAAGCCATTAAACCATTTGTAATGATAACTAGGGAATAAACCTTCATGCTCAATTTCGCCGGCTGGAATGCGCCAATTGTTTTGCAATGTTAAGTGTGCTTTGGCTAGTACTTCAGCATATTTGTTTTCTTGGAATTGTGGTTTTCTATTATCAATTAGTGCTTTTAGCTGATTGTTTTTTTCTTGTTTTCTGGTGTTTAAAACAGAATCGAAATCGATACTTTCGATGAGCGCTTTTTCTTTTTCCCAAGAGTATTCTGGGAAGATGAAGGTTTGGGAAACTATAAATGATTTTGTTTTGTTAGGCTCAAGAAAAGTACTTTTTAATTGAATTCCATAGAAACTACTCTTATCTAGAATATCAATTCTTTCAATTTTATTTAACGTATTTATATAGCCTATTGCTTCAGAATTTTTAGAAGTTAGTTTAATATGGTTGTTTTCTTTTGAGGGCTCAATCCCAATATTTGAAATACCACCTTGAATATTAGTACTAACAAGAATTGAATGATCTGAAATGTTGGTAATAATTACTTTTTGTAAAGCAGTATGTGCTGATAAGAAAACTAATGATTGTTCTAATTTTAGTTTTTCGTTTTGAAATATTCTGTGTAAATGACTTGAAGAACTTGATTGTTCAACTAAGTCCTCTTTTAAACTCAATAAATTGTCATTGTGATGTCCTGTCGTAAGTAAAATGCCTGATAATATTCCGCTACTCCAAATACCATTATCTTGAGTCATCAAAAAAGGCCCTGAAAATCCAATTAAGCTTCTGTTAGATTCAGGTAAACTATACGCAAACCAAGCACCTTGATCTGAAAACATTAAACTGGATTTATCCAAGGAATCTTTTGGCGTGATTCGATAATCTAAAATATTTTCACTAAAATTTAAATATGAATTGGTGTCTGAGTCATTATCATGTTTACATGATAGGATTGCAAATAGAAAAATTACTTGGAGGAGATATTTTGCCATAAGATAAAAATAGTAAAAACCAGAGATTAACACTTAAGTTTAAATGAATAAATAGTGTTGAGATTTTTGCCGTTTATCTAAAAAATAGGTTCCTTTTTTAAATTCAACAGAAAAGAAATTCTGTTTATCGATATATTGATGTTTAGTTAATTAAAAATCAGATATTTAATGTGATTAATGGCCCAGGTTTATTGTTAAC
>CAZRDG010000155.1:0-1074 GCA_964598775.1 uncultured Lacinutrix sp. | reverse complement strand
GCCATTTTTTTCTTGTAAGCATAGAGTTCTTCTTCTTCTGCAATATCTCCATACACACGATCGTTAATGGCATTATCTGCATTTAACACTGCACTCTGCTGATATTTTTGTTGTTCAGCCCAAGATTTTAATTCATCTTCACTTTCTAAAAATTTAATATCGTATTCACCTTTTGGGGATAATAATTTGGCAAAAATTGGAGAGGTTTCAATGGCCAAAAACAATAGAAATATAAAAAATGATGGTAACCAAGGAAGTTCACCTAAAGCATTTACTCTTGCCATTAAACCATCAAAATTATCAATAATAGGTTGCGACGAGGTAACCTGAGTTTCGTAATCTGAATTTAGATTGGAAATTTGAACTTCAGCTTCTTGAATTTTTTTAGTATTGGTTTCTCGCAGTGATTGTAACTCGGCCAAGCTTGCATCATGCTTGTCACGTTTTTCTTTATAAACAGGACCTTTACCTAAAAGCATGGTGCCTTCTCTGCCTTCGGCTTCAGCAATATATGTGTTATAGTAATTATTTACTTCGGTTTCTTTTGCCGTGATTTCATTTTTTAAATTTGAAATTTCACTTTCAAGTGAATTAATGGTTGGGTTATATTGTTGTGCAATTTGATCTTTATTTGCTAGAGTAAAATCATTTTTTTGTTCTAATAAAACTTGATTAATTTCTTTTTCAAAAATTTTAAGTTCAAGAGGTTTTGATATAACTATGGCAATAATAACAGCCAAAATAATACGTGGAGAAGCTTGAATGAGTTCATCAATTATATTGCCAGTTTTTTTGATTGTAGATACGATATATCTATCTAGATTAAAGATGAGCAACCCCCAAACTAAACCAAAACCAATGGCTGAAAACAGATTGTCGAAAACAGTGTAAAGCGCATAACTTGCAGCTATAAATGCCATGAGTGCTGTGAAGAAAACGGTTGCTCCAATGCCAGCGTATTTATTTTGTTCGCCTTTGGAGCAGTTTTTTAAAATGTCTGTATCTGACCCTGAGCAGATGATGAAAAATTGCTGTAACATAATGTTTGGAATTGATTGATTGTCTATTAGAACG
>CAZRDG010000154.1:0-6012 GCA_964598775.1 uncultured Lacinutrix sp. | reverse complement strand
CAAGGTGATGAGTTACAAAAAATAACGGATCAAAAATTACAAGGTACAGGTGTGCGTAATTTATCAATAATGGTAGGTTTAGTGTGTGCTGTTCTTGGTGTTTTACCTGCTTTCTTTTGTAAGGGAATTGATGCAGGAAAAATGGAAAACCGAAAACAAATAAGTCTTAAAACTTTATCCTCTAGTTTTAAGGAATTATTTCAAGGTATAAAAGAAGTATTTAAAAACAAGCCTTTTATGAAGCTATGCGGAGCTACATTTTTAGTTTTTAATGGGTTTCAAATGGTTGCATCATTTAGCTTTTTTATTATTGTTTTTTACATTTATAATGGAGACTACGGAATGGCAGGTACATGGCCAGCATGGTTTGCTTCATTTACAGCCTTAGTAACTGCATTCATGGTAATTCCAATTATCTCACGCATAGCCAACAAATGGGGAAAGCGAAGTGCTTTTGTTATTTCAACGGTCATTTCTATTGTGGGCTATATACTTAAATGGTGGGGCTTTGATAATACATTAAATGCCCAATTTAATAATTCTAGCTTTGGACAAGGCCTAAATAGTTTTATTGGTTCTGTATTTGATACAATTAATCCATTTTTAGATAGTATTGGTATGTCATGGTTTAGTATGGATTTGACTCAAGGAGGGCCATGGCTAATGTTTTTACCAATTCCTTTTATGGCTTTTGGATTAGGTGGTTTGTTTACTTTGATGATGAGTATGACTGCCGACGTTTGCGATTTAGATGAACTTAAAAATGGTATGCCACGTAAAGAAGGAACATTTGGTGCAATATATTGGTGGTTTGTGAAATTGGGTCAAGCAATTGCACTAGTGCTCGGTGGTGCGATTTTAAGTTTAGTTGGTTTTGATGAAGGAGCTGTAACTCAAACAGCTGAGACTATGCAAAGATTACGATTTGCTGATATTATAATTCCTGCCTTTACTGCAGCGATGGCGATATGGGTAATGTGGAATTATAGTTTAGACGAAAAAAGATCAAGAGAAATAAAAGAAGTTTTAATAAAACGTAGAGGAGAATTATAATTTATAATAAAAAATTATGTCACTGAGAGAAGAAAAAGTTTTGGCATTAACTGCAGTAGATTATGAAGATGTATCTATTGAAGGATTAAGAAAATTATTTAGAAAAACATTGCAAAATGGAACTCATGGTTTATGTTTTAGTCCTTATATGGATGGACAGGCGCCAGGAGATATATTGTCTGAAAAGCAAATAAGAAGGCGAATTGAAATTATTAAGCCTTACACAAATTGGATACGTTCATTTTCTTGTACAGAAGGTAATGAGCTCATTCCTAAAATTGCTAAAGAATATGGCTTAAAAACCTTAGTAGGTGCTTGGTTGGGAGATGATCCTGAAATTAACCAGAAAGAAATGCAAGGATTAATTGAACTATCTAAAGGTGGTTACGTTGATGTAGCTGCGGTTGGTAATGAGGTGATGTATCGTGGTGATTTGACGGAAGAAGAATTAATCAAATTTATCCTACATGCTAAAAGCGAAATAAAAAATATCCCGATTGGTTATGTTGATGCTTATTACGAGTTTTCTGATCGGCCTGCGATAACTGAAATATGTGATATAATACTTGCTAATTGTTATCCATTTTGGGAAGGATGTGATCAAGATTATTCGTTACTTTATATGAAAGACATGTTCCATAAAGCGAAGAAAGCTGGAAACGGAAAGCGTGTTATTATTACTGAAACAGGATGGCCTAATGAAGGCACAAACTTAGAAGGAGCTTATCCTTCAGAAATAAATGCATTGAAATACTTTATTAATGCTCAAAAATGGTCTAGAGAGGAAAATATTGAAATGTTTTACTTTTCTTCATTTGATGAAACTTGGAAGGTTGGCTCTGAAGGTGATGTAGGATCGTTTTGGGGAATTTGGGATAAAAATGAGCAACTAAAGTATTAATTCTTACAAATTGCTCTTGTTGTGTAGGAGTATCCCTATTTTATTGATAAAAAAACTGACTTGTATGGTTTTTGTATAGGTGTTTTTAACGATAGAATTGAATAATTATTCGGTTCTTGTAAGGAATTAATTAATACAAAATATTTAAACTAAAAATTAGATTTATGAAAAAAATTACTTTATTGTTCATCCTTGCGATGGTGACTACTTTCAATTCGCATGGTCAATTGAATATTTCTGTTGACAATCCAGACGGAACAGGCTGGAATTCATACGTTAATGCTTTTAACATTTCTGACGGTTCATATGCTTTTGGTTTTGGTTATGATTTAACAAAACACAAAACAGAATTTGATGGGTCTACCGTTGCTGTTAAACCAAATTATGGTATTTGGGTAGATGCATGTTCTGACGCTGCATGGTTTGATGGTAATACTTGCCCAAATCCTACAAGTCCTAACAAAAATATTGAGGCTTTATCTTATTTACAATTTAATAGAACTGATAACCCAGAGTTCTTTAATCAAGATGTCGTTTTTAGTGGTAATATTAATTCTTTTACTATTGACCCTAGTTATACGGTAAAGGTGTTTATTGCAGTTTTTAGAGCAGATTTTGGTCAAACGAGAAGATATGAAACAACAATAAGTGGAACAGGAACTTTTTCGCTTACACGTCCATTAGTAGATGTAGATGCCGACTTTACTGAACAACATTTTCAATATGGATTTATTGTATTTGGACCACCTGCAGACCCAGCAAATGAAGTGGCAAATGGATCAGTAGTATTTCAAGGGCCTTCTTTGAGTACAAATGACTTTGAATTATCTCAGGTTAAGGCATTCCCTAACCCAACTAATAATGTTTGGAATATAAATACAAATAACCAAAATATTCAATCTATTGCAGTCTATGATGTTTTAGGTAAAGAAGTTTTTAGTTCAAAGCCTAATGCAAGTCAAGCAATAATTGATAGTGAAAGTCTTTCTAATGGTCTTTATTTTGCAAAAGTAAAAACTATTAATGGAGAAAGTAATCTTAGGTTGGTAAAAAACTAATCTATTGTTAAATGTGAAATTAAAGCGCATAACTTATACTTATGCGCTTTTTTATAAAAAATAAATTATGAAAGCATTATTAAAAAATATACAATTTAAGTCATTATTATTAATGCTTTTATTTAGTTCACTTAGCTCATTGTCTCAAGTTCCTGTTGGCAATGGCAGTTATACAACAACTTTCCCAGGGACAGATTCTGCTGGAAGAAATGGTTTTCCTTCGGGTTCGCCACAACTTAGCGGGAATGCTATAAGTAAGCCAGTGCCAACTAACGATTGGTGGTCAAAATTAGTTAAAGAAAATCATGCGGATAATTTATTCAATTATCCCATGACCTTAAAAACAATTAATGAAGGCTTAGTAGTAACCTATATACCGTGGGGTGTTATTGGTGATTCTGCACCAATTGTTGTTGGATTATCAGGCTTAAATACATCTTTGGCCACGGTTTCAGATTACACAGACTGGACTGTGACTATGAATTGGAGTGACAGCGATAATAATTTGCAAGCGACTTCTGGCATTGGTATGCCATTTATTTATTTTGAAAAGGATTCTGACGATATAGTTGAAATAAAGGTAAATTCTGGAACTGTAACAATTTCAGCTGAAGTTTTAATTATAGAAAATGCATCGAATGGGGCAGATTTTGTAGTTTATGCACCTGTTGGAAGTAATTGGGCTCAATCAGGAAATACTTATACTTCTAATTTAAACGGTAATGATTATTGGTCCATGGCTATGTTACCGTTAGAAACATCTAATGTAACTACTGTTGCTAATGAATACAAAAAATATGCATATGTATTTCCAGTAAATACTACAACAAGTTGGTCATACAATCAGAGTAATGGAATCGTTCAAACAAATTTCACAGTAACCACTGAAATTAAAGAAGGATCAGAAACAAATATTTTGCAAGGTCTTTTGCCTCATCAATGGGATAATCTTGCTTCAGGATCGGCAGTACCAAATGGTTATAGTTACAATGGAGTAAGAGGAGAAATAAAAACTTTAGATGGAAATAATTTTATTGTAGAAAACACGTACAAAGGAATTTTACCAACCTTACCCTACTTAGCAAATTATAGCGATGGTTTTTCACCATCAGAATTGGATAATAAAATATCATTGATTGAAAATGATGCCTTGGCTACTTGGACAGATTCTTACAATGAAGGTCAAGTAATGAACAGACTTATACAAACAGCCAGAATTGCAGATCAAACAGGAAACATTGAGGCAAGAGATAAGATGATTGCAACCATTAAAGAACGTCTGGAAGATTGGTTAACATACCAATCTGGGGAAGTTGCTTTTTTATTTTATTACAATTCTAGTTGGTCTTCATTGTTGGGATACCCTTCTGGTCACGGGCAAGACACAAATATTAACGACCATCATTTTCATTGGGGATATTTTATCCATGCGGCTGCTTTTATGGAGCAATTTGAACCTGGTTGGTCAAATGATTGGGGAGAAATGATAAATCTTCTAATTCGAGATGCAGCATCATCAGATAGAAATGATGATAAATTTCCATTTTTAAGAAGTTTTAGCCCTTATGCTGGACATAGTTGGGCAAATGGATTTGCAACTTTCCCTCAAGGAAATGATCAGGAATCAACTTCTGAAAGTATGCAATTTGCTTCTTCTTTAATTCATTGGGGAGCAATTACAGAAAATGACGCTATCAGAGATTTAGGAATATATATATATACAACAGAACAAACGGCAATTGAAGAGTATTGGTTTGATATGTATGAACGAAATTTTCAACCTTCACAACAATATAGCCTAGTCTCTAGAGTTTGGGGTAACTCATATGATAATGGTACTTTTTGGACAAATGATATAGAAGCTTCCTATGGAATCGAGTTGTATCCCATGCATGGTGGCTCCTTATATTTAGGGCAAAATACAGCTTACGTTCAAAAAATTTGGGATGAATTACAAATTCATACCGGAATTTTAAATAATACTGAAACAAATCCAAACCTTTGGCACGATACAATATGGAAGTATTTATCATTTTTAGACCCAGAAAAGGCGATAGAACTATATGATGCGTATCCAAATCGAGGATTAAAATTTGGAATATCTGATGCACAAACTTATCATTGGATCCATGCCATGAATGCCATGGGCAAAATTGAGGCTTCAATTACTGCCGATTATCCAGTTGCGGCTGTTTTTAATAAAGATGGTGATAAAACTTATGTTGCACATAATTATTCTGATGTTTCAATTATAGTTACTTTTTCAGACGGATTTACACTCAATGTACCAGCAAATTCAATGGCAACAAGTAAAGATGTGAATGTCTCAGGCGTTATTTCTTCAGATTTTTATCAAGCCTTTCCAAATGGGAGTGTCAATTTATCCGTGGCAACTTCTGGAACAGGCATAACAAAAGTTGAATTTTTTGATGGTTCAACATTATTAGGTGAAGATACGACAGCTCCTTATGAATTTAAAGCATTAAACCTGTCATTAGGTGTACATGGAATGTTTGCAAAAATTTATCAAAATACAGCTTTTAATGTTTCTAATATTGTAAATATACAAGTTGGTGAACAAGTGCCTTATTTGAATACTGCTATTGAAATCCCTGGAATAATTGAAGCAGGACATTACGATGTTTTTGAAGGTGGAATAGGACAAAATATCGCTTATTTAGATCTTACCGCAGATAATCAAGGTGATTTTAGAATAAGCGAATATGTTGATGCAACTTCTGATGCTTCTGAAGGGAAAACAGTAGGTTGGATTTCTGCTGGTGAATGGCTAGAGTATACTGTCAATATTCAAACTGCTGGAAATTATGATTTATCCTTAAGATATGCTTCTGGAAACCCAAATGGAGGAGGTCCATTTTATTTGGAAATAGATGGTGTTAAAGTTAGCCCAGATATTTCTTTAACTAACACTGGAGGGTGGGATTCTTGGTCAACAAAAATTGTTAATAATTTAGAGTTAAATAAAGGAGAACAAATATT
>CAZRDG010000153.1:0-6016 GCA_964598775.1 uncultured Lacinutrix sp. | reverse complement strand
TCACGAATATCTAAAATTTCGAATTCAGAAACGGTTAAATCAAAAGTTGTGCTTCCATCGTAATCTGCATCACACAATTCGATAGCGTTTGGTAGATTCACGTCTGGAACTTGAATGACATTCAATCCAAATTCAGCAATCGCATGGCAATAAGTTCCGTTTTCAATACGAGCGTAAATTTGTTGTGGATTTACAGTATTGGTATAATCTATCGGAATAGGATTCAATTCATTTTCAGCATCATTAAATGTTGTATGAAAGGTTATCACTAAATTCTCAGGAATACCTTGAGAAATTTCATCAATTTTTTCTTGAAGATTGAATTGTTCAAATCCATCATTAGCTATATCATCACAAACAATGTAGTTTGTTGGAGGATTAAACAACGGAATGGAACCAACTTCTAAATCAAATTGAGAGATTCCGAAACAATCTTGATCTGTCAGATTTTCTACACGAACGTAAATGGTTTGCGGACTGCTTGTATTGTTGTAAATCGAATTTTTATCAATGATATTCGTTCTGTTTGAAGCATCAGCAGCAGTTTCAAAATACAACACTTGCTTTCCTGTTTGACCGTTTAAAATTTCAGCGTCTTTGGATGAGAAAATAAAATCTGCAATTTGGTTGCCATCAGTTTCACACTCTTGATAGTTACTAATTGGAATAAATTCAGGAAGCGTGTTTACAATCACATTGATTTCAACTAAAGCGTGACAGCCAGTAATGTCGCTTTCTACACGTACATGAATGGTTTCGGTCGTGGCATTATAATTTGTTGTAGTGACTATAGGATTTGCATCAGCATTAGCATCGTTTAAGGTGTTGTGAAATGTTATGGTAATATCAGTTGTATCAGTAATAAACTGAGGAATCATTGCATCCAAATCGATTATTGAAAAGGCATCTTGATCATCGTCACAAATTACAACATCTGCAGGTTGCGTCACTGTTGGAGCTGGAATTACATTGATTTCAATAGGCATGGTTTCAAAGCAATTTGTGCTATTGTGAGTGGCTCTTACATAAAGCGTTTGCGGATTTGAGGTGTTGGTATACAATCCTGGTAATGCATTGGTATTGTTAACCGCATCTGCATCTGTTAAGAAATAAGACAAGGTTAAGTTTGGATCAGCTGTGACATAACCATTTAAGCTAGCCAAGTCAATTGCTACAAAGCCATCATCATCAGTATCACAATAATCAATAGTTGCAATTGGAGTTAATATCACAGGAGGATTGATTATTAAATTAATAGTTGTCTCATAAGTACAGTCAGAAGTTTCAGCTTTCATGTATAAAGTATGAGGACTTGATGTGACTTGATAAGGAACAGATTGGTCAATAGCATTGACATCATTATCCAAATCGTCTTGCGATTCGTATAACGTAATGGTTACTCCATTAAGATTATTGATAATTGCTAATGCAATATTTTCTAAATTAAAGTCGGCAATACCATCTCCGCTTGCGTCGTCACAAACGGTAAAATTACTGATGTTTGTTCCTGTAATTAGCACATTAGCGTGAATCTCAATAGGCACAACTGTACCGCAGCCAGTGACGTCATCGACAATTCTTACGTAAATGGTTTGCATGTCTTGAACAATGTTTTGGTAATTGGTTTCGTCTGCAATTGGATTATCTCCAGTTTGTGCATCAGCTTGAGTTTCATGAAAGGTTACAGTAACTCCAGTTAAACCATTTAATAAGTCTGGAAGCACTTCTGTTAAATCGAAGGTTCCAAAACCACTATCATCTTGTACACAAGCGTTTAATGGTGGTGCATCATTTGGATCAACCAGTGGTGGTTCAAGGACGGTTAAATCTATAGTTGTGGTGCTAAAACATCCTGTTGAAGGATTTACAACTCTAACATATAAGGTTTCATTCGGATTGGTATTAACATAAGGTTGAGGTATGGCATTGGTGCCATTATCAGCATCAATTTGGGTAAAATGATAGGTTACTACCAAACTTGCGTTTCCTTGAGTGATTTCAGCATCTGCTAATGATAAATCAAAAAGTGCTGAACCATCAATTGGCATATCGTCACATACTTCCATTGGAGTTGGATCAACAATATTTGGTAATTCATTAACTACTAAATTGAATTGCGTGTAAGCCAAGCAACCTGTATCGACATCGATAATTCGAACATAAATAGTTTGCGGATTTGAGGAATTCGCAATTGGTGTCAATATTGGGTTGATGTTATTTTGGGCATCTGCTGATGAATAGTGATAAGATATATTGTAATTTCCAGAAGAAACAGCAGTTTCAGCTTCAGCATCTTTGGTGGTTAAATCGAAAATTTCTATACCATCACCACTTGCATCATCACAAAGCTCAAAGTCTGAAATTGGATTTGCATTTTGTACTGAATTTAGAGTCACTTCAATTTCATCTTCAATAACACAATTCATGCTGTTAAGCGGAATTGAGATTTCAACTCTATAGGTTCCAGACTGTGTTACATTTAGAGTGGGATTTAATTCTGTTGTTAGTAAGACTCCATTTCTATACCAAGCATATGTTGCTAAAGGATTTTGAATATCACCATCAATAGAATAATCATTGGCACAAGTTGTGGCGTCTGGACCTAAGTCAACCGTTGGGTTAAAACTATTACCTTGAATAAACACAGCAGAATCATAATTCTCATCGGTTTGATCTGCAATAACTAATTTGATATGATATTGAACATTTGGTTGAATGCTTGCTGTTGCAGTAAGAACTGTTGTACGGCCATTATAGTTGGTGTCACCCATGGAATAACCATCAAAATAGGCAGCATTTTCAGCAGCACAGAAACCAACAATTTCCTCGTGAATGGTATTGGTGTTTACTGGAATTGTAGTTCCAGGAATTAAAGCGATATTTTGGTAAGGATTGCTCGTTCCAGCTTCACGAATTAAAAAAGCAAAACCATCAGAATATTCACAAGGGAAATTGGCATGGTACTCTTCTGAAGCTAAAAGGTAATTGAATTGGATAAGATTAGAAACTGATACAAAATCAAATTCTATGGTTGTTGCGTTTAAGGTATTAGTGATACCAAGAGCTGCTTCTAAATCTGGATCTGTTCCCCAAGTTGTTTCTCCATCATGTAATGGATTCGTGTTGACAGCGTTTCCTCCTGAAGCTGCTCCACCAGTTGAAAGCATGATTCCGTTTTCAAAAGGGAAGTTAGATAAATCGCGTTCAAAGTAAGCAAAACTATTAAAGCCGTTTACATTGCCATTAATGTTGGAGGTGATATTGGTAACTTCCACACAACCTTGAGCTAAATTATTTTCAATTAACTGCTGTGCTGTAAAAGAATCGTCTACTAATATATTTTGTGAATTGATAGTACTTATGCAACAACAGAAGAATAAAAACAGGATCTGTTTATAGTAGTTGAAAAGCCAATCAATGATACATTGAAATTTTTCTTGTTTTGGTTGCAATGGATATAATTTGGGTTATACTTGCGAAAAATAGAAAAAATTCGATGAAATACAATAAATAATCGATGAAATACACTTTAATTTAACATTTGCGACAAAATTTTCAATAAGGGAATGACGTGAGTTATGAATTCTGATTGAAAATTTACTAATGTTTTAAGGTGAAATGACTTTTAAATACACGTCCATCTTGTAGTTTTACATGAAACCAATAGTCACTTGTAGGAAGTGGTTGACCGTTAAAAGTACCATCCCAACCAATACTCGTCGGAGATAACTGTTTAACAAGTTTGCCAAAACGATCAAAAATGTAAACTATACTTTCAAGTTGAGTGTCATGATTAATACCATACACTTGCCAGGTATCATGATAACCATCACCATTTGGAGTTAGGAATTTAGGAAAACCAATCACAGACACGATATCTTCAACAATGCCACAATTATTTTTATCCCTAACATACACAGTGTGAAGTCCTGCTGGTACATTCTCAAATACATTACTATCTTGATAAGGACCATTGATATTGTTAAGGGAATATTCGTAATCGCCTTCACCTGAAACAAAAATAGTTATCATATTATTTGAAGTAGCATCGACTACTTCAACATCATCAATAGTAGCAATATTTGAAGGTAGCACAATAATAATTCTATCTTTAGAACAGCCATTAATATTGGTTACTGATACAGAATATGTTCCAGGAGCATTAATCTCTATCTCATAGGTATCTTCACCAGTTGACCAAACATAAGTAAAGTCGATAGGATTTCCGGAAATTAAACCAGCACTTAGGGTAATAGTTTCGGGGAAGAAATTAAGACAATACAAGGTTTCATATACTGTTTCAATGTCTGGGAGCTCATATACTGTTAATTGAACTTCATTAATGCCATAGCAGGCATTATCATCTTCAACTCTAGCAAAGATGATATCGCTATAAGGAACTGAATTTGTATAATTATTTGGGAGCACATTTTGCTCTAAAAGAGCATCTTCATAAGTTGCATAATAGCTTAGTGTTACACTATCTGGTGTATTGCCTAAAACGGTTGCATCTGCTTGAGATAAATCAAACTCGTAAAGACCATCTTCAATCCCATCATCATCACATTCAAAAAGCGCAGCATCATTAGCAGTTGTAGTACTCACTTCAAGCATTAATTCTGCAATTTCATAACAGCCAGTACTATCATTTCTGACACGAACATAAATGGTTTGAGGGTTTGCTGTATTGCTGAACGCATTACCATCAATTTCATTGGTGTCATTTTGAGCATCTAATAAAGACGTATAATATTTTCCTGATCTTTGAGCTAAACCATTTGACAAAACGTCAAATGCTTGTGTTAAATTAAATAAGGTAAATCCATCTGTTAAGCCATCTTCATCACATTGAAATAAAGAGGTGTTTGAAAACGAAGGAAGCTCATTAACTATAAGGTTAAATGATGTAAAGCTTTGGCAATTTGAATTGACAGTGCTTTCTAAACGAACGAATATTTGCTGTGCAAAAGGGATTATGTTGTAGTATAAATTTGGTAAAGCATTAACCGAAGCTTCTGCATCTGCCAATGAAACATGATAGGTTATATTAATATCTAATGGGCTTTGGCCATTTAATAGTTCGGCATTTTTGGATGATAAATCGAAAGTTGTTTGTCCATTTGTAGCGTTTCCATCATTATAATCGTCACATTTTTCAAAATCTGTAGGTTCAGCAAAATCAGGGCCTAAATTAACATCAAGCTGAAATACTGAAACATCAAAGCACTCTGTAATCGTGTTGGTTAGTCTAACAAAAATAGTTTGAGGATTTGTAAAATTAGTAAATGGACTTGTTATTGGATTAATGTTAATAGTAGCATCACTTTCAGAAGTATGATAACTAACAATAACATCACTTTGCGAGCCAATTATAGAAGCAGAATTTACAGTTAAATCAAATTCTGTAAAACCATCATCAAAAGGCGCAGTTACGTCGCATTCTTCCAAATTAAGTGCCACTCCAGAGGTAACTTGATTTGCAGGTGGTTCTGCAAATTCGGCACTTCCTGTCCACTCCAAATTAAACGGACTATTTCCTATAGGCCTATCAATTACAATAAAATATGATTCGCCAGCTGTTACATTTAACCAGCTTACAAAGCTATTTCCATTAGGTCCTGGGCCTTCGGCTGTATCTGTTTCAGTGGCATTCATTCCAGTTAAATTATTGCCTTGACCAGCAGCTGCAGGATTTGTTGTAGAACAACGAATGGCCTGACCTATATTGCCACAATTGACATTTGGTCCAAAAACAAAAAAATCATAATCTTCATTTATCGAGGGACTTTGAGGTGTAAGTGTAAAACCTAATGTTCCAGAGGTTAATATATTTGCCCGAAGCCAGATACTATTAGTTTCTTGACTACCACAGGTATTACTGCCAGATAATTCTTGAATTCCTATGCCATTGACATCCAAATTAACATCTGAATTACCACAAACTATTATTGCATTTGAGCAGTCTGTAGGTTCTTGAGCATACAAACAACATGATGAGAGGAAAAGACTAATGCAT
>CAZRDG010000152.1:0-6054 GCA_964598775.1 uncultured Lacinutrix sp. | reverse complement strand
CCCGCGCAGCCGGTCGCCCCGGACGCCTCATCCCACCGCACGATGTTCTTGCCCACCAATGGTGTTGGGTTGGGTCATGCCCAGAGGTGATATCATGACAAAATTCCTTTAAAAACCAATTATGCAGAAAAAGGAATCAGAGTTGTGCCTCACGCAGTAGCTCGATATGGTTCTTATATTTCCTCTGGAACCATTTTAATGCCAAGCTATGTGAATATTGGTGCTTATGTTGACGAAGGTACTATGGTTGATACTTGGGCAACTGTTGGAAGTTGTGCTCAAATTGGTAAAAATGTGCATTTATCTGGAGGTGTTGGTATTGGTGGTGTATTGGAACCTTTACAAGCTGCTCCAGTAATTATTGAAGATGGTGCTTTTATTGGTTCGCGTTGTATTGTTGTTGAAGGCGTTCGTGTTGAAAAAGAAGCTGTTTTAGGTGCTAATGTGGTACTTACCATGAGTACTAAAATAATTGATGTAACTGGAGACACACCTGTTGAAACAAAAGGTGTTGTACCAGAACGTTCTGTGGTTATTCCTGGAAGCTATACCAAGAAGTTTCCAGCTGGAGACTATCAAGTTCCTTGTGCATTGATTATTGGAAAACGCAAAGAAAGCACCAACAAAAAAACATCTTTAAACGATGCGTTGCGTGAATATAATGTTGCAGTTTAATTGGTTGTTTTAAACTTCATTTTTCTTCCAGATTTTCTGAGTTTTTTGGAATCAATCTTCTTTTGAAAGGCTCGACTATGCTTTAGCATTAAATCGTGAGTTTGATTATAAGTTTTGCCACACAATTCGGCATATTTGGCTGCCATAATTTTTATCATGGCTTTAGATAGCCATAGACGTCTGAAATTATGCATACGCTGATCAAAACTCATGGTTTCAAATTGCATTCGATTTAAATCAATCAAATAAAAATTGTAAATCCCATCAGCTTCCTTAGTAACCAAGGTATTTCCTGGTGAATGGTCTAAAAAATTGATGTTGTTTTCATGCAATCGGAAGGTAAATTCTGTAAACTGCCTTAAAATAGTATCTCGATCTGGAAACTTCGGGTTGTGTATGAGTTCTCTAAAATCGAAATCATAATCAATGTGTTTACTAATGTAAAAACTTCGTTCTAAGCCTAAAAGGTTAAATTCTTCAATGTATGCAACTGGGAAAGGTGTTAAAATATCTACTTCTAAAAGCTTATTGGCAAATTCATAAGAACGCTTGGCTTTAGACTTTCTAAAATATTTATACACCAAAGCATTAAAAACATTGGGAACTTGAAATGATTTGATGGAAAGCTTCTCATTATGAACCTCAACTTTGGCTATTAAATTTCTCCCATTATTAAAAACATGATCATCATCACCATGAATCTGGTTAATTTTGTTTACAATTTCGGAAGTTAAATGCTTGTAATTAGGGTGAATACAAACAACCTGTTTTGGCTTACTCATAGTATTCAAAGATATACCAAATGAAATTTTAATAAAAGCAGAAAAAACAATAATTTGCGGTAATACCTTTTTACCACAAAATAGTTGATGAAAAAAATCCTCATTATTCAAAACAAACGCATTGGTGATGTCTTACTAAGCTCAATTATTGCTAACAATGTCAAAACTGTGTTTCCTGAAAGTGAAGTTCATTTTTTTGCATATGACTATGCGAGTGCTGTTCTGGAAAACAATCCGAATATTGACAAGATTATAACGGTTAAGGATAAGGAGCTAAAGAAACCCATCAACTTACTGAAGCAAGCTCTGGCTATTAGAAAAGCTAATTACGACATTATTTTTGATGCCTATTCCAAGTTTCAAAGTCGCATTATGTGTTTGCTTTCTGGTGCAGAATTCAGAATAGGTTTTAAACGAAAACATAAAACCTTAAAACTACCTTTTTATACTCATCCAGTTAACTTTTTAGATAAAAGTTCTATGTCTTGCGGAAAAGCCATTGAAGACAGAGTGAATATTATCAATGCTGTGTTTCCTTTTAAAAATGCAGATTACATTCCGAAGTTGTTTTTAACTGATGAAGAAAAGCAATACAACAAAATTGACCATTTAAAGAGTCCTGTAATTATGCTTGGTGTTTTAGGAAGCGCTCTTCAAAAATCGATGCCTTATGATTATGTAGTTGAAGTGGTAAATCACATCACTACAACCTATAAAGCGAATATACTCTTTAACTATGCTCCTTATCAAAAAACTGAAGCTTTAAAGATTTTTGAACAATGCAAATACAAAGATCAAATTCACTTAGATATTTATGAGGATTCCGTTCGAGGTTTTATAACATTGATGAATAAGTGTGATATTCTAGTAGCCAACGAAGGTGGCAGTGTACACATGGCAAAAGCCTTAAACAAGGCAACATTTACTATTTATTCGCCATACATTTTAAAAGACCATTGGGCCAGTTTTGAAGATGGAGCTATGCATGAATCCATTCACCTACTAGAAGAAAAACCAGAACTTTTTGATAGCATTACAAGAGAAGAGCGCAAAGCCATTGAAAAAGATCCGACCCATCTTTATCGCGAATTGACTCCAGAAATGATTATTAAAAAATTAGATGCTTTTTTAAAGCATCACATTAAATCTTAAAGACCATGAACATTATTGATAAATTTCATAACTGGAGACGCAAACAACGCTGGAATAGACAATACAAAAGTGGTCGATGGAAAAATCTGAGAGGAGATAAAGAGCGTGGTCGCTACAAAACCATTATCGATTTTATTAACAAACATGGCAATGGCGAGCCTTCTGTTTTAGACTTAGGTTGTGGTGAAGGCATTTTATGTGAACGTATGAAAAATGAGACTTATAGTAAATTTGTTGGTATGGATTTTTCTTCAGAATCCATTAAGCAAGCAAACGAAAAAAAACTTGACAAGGCTGTTTTTAAAGTGGCCGATTTACATTACTTCAAACCAGAACAAAAATATGATGTCATTGTTTTTAACGAAGCCTTTTATTATGTTCATGATTCTGAAAAAGCCAATGTATTACAAATTATGATGAATGCTTTAACCGAAAATGGTATTATCATTAACTCCATCTATAGAGAAGGTGCTGGTTCTTGGGAGTATTTTAAAATTGAAGCGTTACAACAAATAGATTTTAAAACGGTAACCACTTCTGAAGCAAAAACCTATTGGAAGATAGGTGTATACAAGAAGAGTTAGCTATTTTGAATCAACCCAAAATCCGTCCAAATACATTTATGTTTTTTAGTAGCTTTCCTAATCGCTTTATTATTGTTTAAATCAGCTTCATTCACATAAGAGCGTTCATGGTCTAAATGTAAACAGATAGCACTATAACGTATTTGAATGGGCTTAATTCCAAGATTCATTAATCGTTCACCTAGCTCTCTGTCTTCGCCTCCATAAGCCATACGTTCATCAAAACCATTCACCTCAACAACATCTTGTTTCCAAACAGAGACATTCATACCATCAAAAGTAGCTTTGGTTGGAGTCATGGTGTTTAAAAATTGTTCTTTAAAGCCTGATGCTGTAAGTTTATTAATCTTGAAACTTTTTTTTAAGCCTTGCTCTAAAAGCCAATCTTTATTAAAACAACGTTGTGACTCGATGTCATCTTTTGAGATTGTTTCAGAAATGTATAAAGGCAACTTGAAATAACCACCTGATAAAAAACTGTTTTCCTTCTTTAATTTTAAATGAGTTTCTACAAAATCGGCTCTTGGTATACAATCGCCATCAGTAAAAATCAAATACGAAGCTTTTGATTTTTTTATGGCTTTGTTGAGAATTCTGGTTTTTCTAAAACCTTCATCTTCTTGCCAAACATGCTTGATGGTAAAGTTTGAATTATCACTTAATTGCTCAATTATTGCTTTGGTTTCTTCGGTAGAACCATCGTCAGCAATAATAATTTCAAAATTATTAAACGTTTGCTGTTGGTAACCAATCAGTACTTTTTTCAACCATTCTGGCTGATTGTAAGTACTAATTATTACAGAAACTTCCGAATTCATAAATTAATCTTGTACAATGCCAAAATCTGTCCATTTGGTGTTATTGGCTTTGACATCTTTACGTATTTTTAGATTACGATCTAAAGACTCTTTTGTTTTATATCCTCGAGCGTGGTCTAAATGCAAACATATCGCTTTGTAGCGTACTTGTTTTGTTTTGATTCCGTAGTTAATTAATCGTTCCCCTAATTCTCTATCTGGACCTCCATATTGCATGCGCTCGTCATAACCGTTAATAGCAATCAAATCGTCTTTCCAAGCTGATGAATTACAATTATTAAATGTAGCTCCAGTAGGTGTAACTACGTCTAAAACATTGGCTAAAGTCTCACCAGCTTTCAGTTTTAATTGTTGTTTTTTTCCTAAGGCGTCATGTTGTTTTAACCAAGACACATCGAAACAATTTTCATTTTTAATATCTTCGGCTGTAATGGCTTCGCTAGTCTTCATTGGGAGTTTACAATAACCACCTGATAAGAAATAACCCTTTTCAGCAAATTTTACATGAACCTCAACAAAATCCTTTCGTGGTATACAGTCGCCATCTGTGAACAAAATATAATCGTTTTTTGCATCTAATATGGCTTTATTTAAAATACGCTGACGTCTGTAACCTTTGTCTTCGTGCCAAATATGTCTTAAAGTAACTGGATAATCTTTTTTAAACTCATCGATTAATTCTTTGGTTGTTTCTCTAGAGCCATCATCTGCTACCAACACTTCATAATTCTCATAAGTTTGATATTTATATCCTTCAAGTACTTTTCTTAGCCATTCTTCTGAGTTGTAAGTACTCACAATAACTGTAACCGCTAATGTGTTCATGCTTTTAAATTTATCATAAAAATTGATGCTGCAAATTTAAGTATATAATATCAGTTTTGAGCAATATTTATGTTTTCAATACCATTTGAAAAAACCAATCCTATTTTTATTAAGTTTGCATCATGCAAACACTTTCGGTTATTATTCCAACTTATAATGAAGAAGCTTACATTGAAAGAGCTTTGAAGTCTGTGCAGTTTGCTGATGAGATTATTTTAGTTGACTCTTTTAGCACTGACAAAACCGTTGATATTGCGAACAAATACAATTGTAAGATTCTACAACGAAAATTCGATAATTTTTCAAACCAAAAAAACCACGCTTTGCAATTTGCTAACTGTGATTGGGTTTTGTTTGTTGATGCTGATGAGCGTATTCCTTTTCAATTACAAGTTCAAATAATTGATGCTATGAATTCTGGAAAGCACAATGGCTTTAAGCTAAAATTTCCTCATTTTTTCATGAACCGTTTTTTATATCACCATTATAATTTTGTGACACGCTTAGTAGTTAGAACTGAATGCCATTTTGAAGGCAGTGTCCATGAAAAATTAGTTGTTAATGGATCCATTGGAAAGTTAGATTCTCCTGTATTACATTATACCTATAAAGGGTTACAGCATTATATTAATAAAAAAGACAGTTATGCTTGGTTTCAGGCTGAGCAATTATTGAACAAAGGAAAAAAAGCAACCTATTTTCATTTAGCCTTTAAGCCATTTTATCGTTTTTTTAGTAGCTATATATTGCGCGGTGGTTTTAGAGATGGCATTCCAGGCTTGGCTGTTGCAGGTATAAATGCTTATGGTGTATTTTCCAGATATGCCAAACTGATATTACTTCAAAAAAGCTTAAAATAATTTTAATTTTCCAAGGCGTAACTTCAACTTAAATTTTAAAAAGGAATCTTCACCTTTAATGTCTATACGTTGCACCTCATAAGGATGTTTTAATGGAAAGCTGTTAACTCTATTGCCAATTCTTAGAGCATAAGCGATATTATTCGCTTTCAATATCTTGAAAAACAACGTTTTGCCAGGATTGTTTTTAGGAAACTTTCCGTAAGGATAAGCCAATATGTTCTGAACATTTAATTGATTAGCATTGACAAACTCACGACACAGATTAAAATCCTCTTGAACCTCGTTTGGTGTTAATTTTGTATAATTTTTATGTGCGTGGGAATGTAAACCTAATTCTACAATACTTGAATCTAAG
>CAZRDG010000151.1:0-6089 GCA_964598775.1 uncultured Lacinutrix sp. | reverse complement strand
TACAACAGGTGAAGCACATTTATACCACAGAGCACATTGGCATGAAGGTAAACTTTACTATAGAGGCCAAGTGTTGATTGACAATTCTCAAGAAGAAAACGCAGCATAATTGTTATGCATGCAGATAATAAAGCGCTCACTTGTGAGCGTTTTTTTTATGATATATTTTTCTTTGATGCAAAAAGAACCTATTTTGTACCAGAATTGAGCAAAAAATGGTATTTTCATCATGTTTTCAATCAATTTAAGGCAATTTTGATCATTTTTTGTTCAACTAATACAAAATTATGAGTAAAATCACTGCAGCAATTACAGCTGTTGGCGCTTATGTGCCAGATTATGTGTTAACCAATCAAATTCTTGAAACTATGGTAGACACAAATGATGAATGGATTACTACACGTACTGGTATAAAAGAGCGTAGAATCCTTAAAGAAGAAGGCAAGGGAACTTCATTTCTTGCTATTAATGCAGCAAACGATTTAATAAAGAAAAGAGGTATTGACCCAAATGATATTGAATTGGTCATAGTTGCTACTGCAACTCCAGACATGAAAGCAGCTTCAACAGCGGCATACACTGCAACGCAAATAGGAGCTGTAAATGCATTTTCTTTTGATCTTGAAGCAGCGTGTTCAAGTTTTTTATTCGGGATGTCTACAGCTGCCAAATATATAGAGTCTGGTCGATATAAAAATGTATTGCTTATTGGAGCAGATAAAAACTCTTCGTTTATTAATTACGAAGATCGCGCCACTTGCATCATTTTTGGTGATGGAGCAGGAGCTGTTTTATTTGAACCAAATACAGAAGGATTGGGACTTCAAGATGAAATATTAAGAAGTGATGGTTCTGGAAGAGAGTTTCTTCAAGCCACTTATGGAGGTTCATCATATCCTTCAACACCTGAAGCAGTTGCTGAAGGAAAGCACTATGTTTTTCAAGATGGAAAAACCGTCTTTAAAAATGCTGTTTTTAATATGGCAGATGTTGCAGTTAAAATTTTAGAAAGAAACAACCTAACTAATAATGATATTGCATTTTTAGTAGCACACCAAGCCAACAAACGTATTATAGATGCTACAGCCAACAGAATTGAATTAGAAAGCGATAAAGTAATGATGAATATTGAAAAATATGGAAACACTACATCAGCAACTTTACCGTTATTATTAAATGACTACGAATCACAACTTAAAAAAGGGGATAATTTAATTTTTGCCGCTTTTGGAGGCGGATTTACTTGGGGCTCAATCTATTTAAAATGGGCTTATAATTCTTAAACTATACTAACTAATAAATAAAGAAATTATGGATTTAAAAGAGATTCAAAACTTAATCAAATTTGTAGCCAAATCTGGAGCAAGCGAGGTTAAACTTGAAATGGAAGATGTAAAAATCACCATTAAAACAGGATCTGATTCTGAAACCACAATAGTTCAACAAATACCTGTTTCGCAACAATTGCCTCAACAAGCAGCTCCAGTAGCTCAACCAGCACAGTCTCAACCAGCTGTGGCTGAAACAACTACCACTAACACAGGTGCTGATAATTCAAAATACATCACAATAAAATCACCAATCATTGGAACTTTTTATAGAAAGCCATCACCAGACAAACCTTTATTTGTAGAAGTTGGTCAGTCAATTGCCGTAGGAGATGTACTTTGTATTATTGAAGCCATGAAATTATTCAATGAAATTGAATCAGAAGTTTCTGGAACAATTGTGAAGATTTTAGTTGACGACTCTTCGCCTGTAGAATTTGATCAGCCATTATTTTTGGTAGATCCATCATAACCTGTTAATTCTGAAACTTCAGAATTGAAATTTTAAAATTAAAGTTATGTTTAAAAAAATACTGATTGCAAATAGAGGTGAAATAGCTTTGCGTGTCATAAGGACATGTAAAGAGATGGGTATAAAAACTGTAGCTGTTTATTCTACAGCTGATGCGGAAAGTTTACATGTTAAATTTGCTGACGAAGCTGTGTGCATAGGACCACCACCAAGTAGTGAATCTTACCTTAAAATATCAAACATTATTGCGGCTGCAGAAATAACCAATGCTGATGCTATTCACCCAGGTTATGGATTCTTATCCGAGAATGCTAAATTTTCTAAAATCTGTGCAGAACACGACATCAAATTTATTGGTGCTTCTCCAGAAATGATAGATAAAATGGGAGACAAAGCGAACGCAAAGGCTACAATGAAGGCTGCAGGAGTTCCTTGTGTACCAGGTAGTGATGGCGTGATTAAGTCATTTGAAGATTGTGAAAAAGTAGCTAAGGAGACAGGTTACCCTGTAATGCTAAAAGCTTCTGCTGGAGGAGGTGGAAAAGGAATGCGTGCTGTTTGGAAACCAGAAAAACTTAAAGAAGCTTGGGATTCTGCAAGACAAGAATCAAAAGCCGCTTTCGGAAATGACGATATGTACATGGAAAAACTTATTGAAGAGCCACGACATATTGAAATTCAAATTGTTGGAGATTCTACTGGAAGGGCTTGTCATTTATCAGAAAGAGATTGCTCAGTTCAGAGACGTCATCAAAAACTGACAGAAGAGACACCTTCACCTTTTATGACAGATGAGTTGAGAGAAAAAATGGGACTCGCAGCAGTAAAAGCAGCTGAGTACATTAAATACGAAGGCGCTGGAACTATTGAATTTTTAGTAGACAAGCATAGAAATTTTTATTTCATGGAAATGAATACACGTATTCAGGTTGAGCATCCAATTACTGAACAGGTAATTGATTTTGATTTGATACGTGAGCAAATCCTTGTTGCTGCAGGCGTGCCAATTTCAGGAAAACACTATACGCCAAACTTACATTCTATTGAGTGTAGAATCAATGCTGAAGATCCATTCAATGGATTTAGACCATCACCAGGTCGTATAACTACGTTACATGCTCCTGGAGGTCATGGAGTGAGATTAGACACGCATGTTTATGCTGGATATAGTATACCTCCAAATTATGATTCGATGATAGCTAAGCTTATAACTACAGCTCAAACGCGTGAAGAGGCAATTAATAAAATGAAGAGAGCATTAGATGAGTTCGTCATTGAAGGAATTAAGACAACCATTCCATTTCACAGACAATTAATGGAGCATCCAGACTATTTAGCAGGAAACTATACTACCAAATTCATGGAAGATTTTGTTATGAAACCTGAGACAATTGAATAAATTAAAGCCCTGAAATTTTTTCAGGGCTTTTTTTATTAATACATTTAGCACATGTTAAAAAAGCGGATTATAAAAACTACAGAGATGCCTTGGATTTTAATTCCTGGGTTATAGCTAAGACTCCTCATTCTTTAAATTTTTTTAACACATTCACCATTTAATTTATTTACAACATGAAAAACATTATAGTGCTAGGCGCTGGAATGGTAGGCAGTGCAATGGCAATTGACTTATCAGCAAAATATAAAGTAACACTTACAGATATAAATTTAAATACCTTAAGCAAGGTAAAGGAAAAATGCGCTGATCTAGAAATACATCAATTAGACGTAACCGATCAAAACGCACTTAAAGAAAGCCTAAAATCGTTTGATTTGGTTATATGTGCTGTTCCAGGATTCTTAGGTTTTAAAACGTTAAAAACAATTATAGAAGCTCAAAAAAATGTGATTGACATTTCGTTTTTCCCAGAAAACTCATTAGAGCTAGATGCCTTGGCCAAAGAAAATAAGGTTACAGCAATTGTTGATTGTGGAGTTGCACCAGGAATGGATAATATCATACTTGGTTATTACAACGAACAATTAGAACTTACTGATTTTGAATGTTTGGTTGGAGGTTTGCCAAAGGTAAAAAAATGGCCTTTTTGTTATAAAGCGCCATTTTCTCCAGTTGATGTTATTGAAGAATACACACGTCCAGCAAGGTATGTTGAAAACGGAAATGAAATCGTAAGAGAACCATTAACAGATTGTGAGTATATTGAATTTGATAAAGTGGGAACCTTGGAGTCGTTTAATTCTGATGGTTTAAGATCAATTATTTACACCATGCCACATATTCCTAATATGAAGGAGAAAACATTACGTTACCCAGGACATGTTGAGTATATTAAAGTTTTAAAAGAAAGTGGATTTTTTAGCGAACAACCTATTGATGTAAGCGGCACACCAGTTTCTCCATTGCAGTTTACAAGTAAAATCTTATTTAATGAATGGAAACTTGAGGAAACAGAAGAAGAATTAACGGTAATGCGAGTCACTGTAAAAGGGAAAAACAAAAAGGGACAAATTGAAGAGGTTGTTTATAATCTTCATGATGTATATTGTGCCGAAACAAAAACCGCCTCTATGTCAAGAACTACTGGATACACTGCAACAGCCGCAGCCAATTTATTCTTAGAAGGCCTGTTTGCAGAAAAAGGTGTTTTCCCTCCTGAATTAGTAGGAAAGCATGAGGTATGTTTTAACTATTTTATGAAGTACTTAAAGGACAGAAATGTACTTTATAAAAAAACCACTAAAATAATTTCTTAATTTTTGTGAGCCTTAAAGAACAATTGTTTTTAGAGTGTAAAGCTTTTCTATCGAAAAGAAGATTAGTTATTGAAAATTTGATTTCTGAAATTGAAATTTCTCTTCAATCCGAAACTAAAAGTAGCGCAGGAGATAAGCACGAAACTGGAAGAGCAATGCTACAATTGGAGCGCGAAAAATTAGGCAAACAATTAGCAGAAAATGATATACTGAAAGAGGTGATATCAAAAATTGATATTACTAAATCAAATAGCTTAGTAGGCTTAGGAAGTTTAGTTTATACAACAGATACTTGTTATTTTATAGCCATAGGTGTTGGTGAAGTAGTAATTGATAATCAAAAATTTTATATTGTTTCAACAAAGGCACCAATAAGTCAAGCTTTGCTCGGGAAAAGAATTGGTGATAATATTGTTTTTCGAGAAGGGAAAGACAAGATTATAAACCTCATATAAAATCAATACAAATTTTGGTGTTAACACTTAGAACGTTGTTGTATTCAAAAAAGATAATTTGATTATTAAAAACAGATTCAATTAAATAGTTCTGACCTTTAAAATAAGATTGTTTAACAACAACCTCAATTTTTGATTTATCAACAACTTTTAATTGATGCGCATATATAATTTTATCACCAATAAGATTAAACTCGTCAAAAAATGAAGCAACCAAGGGTGTTTTAGGATTTGCGAATAGTTTTTCAGGACTGTCATGTGCCTCTATTTTTGATTCATGTAAAACAAGCATGGAGTCGGCATAACCAAGCACATCACCTTTATCATGTGTAGCAACGATACATGTAATTTTCTTTTCTTTCAGATATTTAAATAACTTTCTTCTAAGCGACTGTTTTTTAAAATTATCTATATGGCTAAAAGGTTCATCTAGCAAAATTATTTCAGGATCTTTAGCTATTGCTCTAGCCAAAGCTACACGTTGTTTTTGTCCACCACTTAAGTTTTTAACTTTAATTTTTGCAAAATCTTCAAGCTCTACAACTTCAAGAAGCTCGTTAATTCGATTTTTTTTCTCATTTGGGAAAAAATTAGATAAAAATTTACCAACATTTTCTTCAACAGAAATAAAAGGCATCAAATCAAATTCTTGAGCCACATATTTTATAAAATCATAACCTACAACCAGATTGTAGCTTGGACCTAGGATTATATTTTTATTCCATAATATTTGCCCTTCTCTTAAATCGTGTTCACCATAAAGCAACTTTAATAAAGTACTTTTTCCAGAACCACTCTCACCAATAACAGAAAGGTGTTCACCTTGGCTTACTGAAAAGGAAACATTGTGGAGCACATTGGTTTTGTCATAACCAAAAGTTATATTTTTTACATTTAGCATTGCACAAAAATAGAATAAAAAAATTCGCCTCAAAGAAGCGAATTTTAAATCAAGCGAACATAAACCAATATATTATTGCTTGATAAATTTTTGAGTTTTAATAACACCATTATTTATAACTCTTAAAATGTAATTTCCAGAGCTTAACTCTGAAACATCAATTGTGTTAGAATTAAAACGATCATTTAATACACGTTTTCCAGTAATATCAAAAACTG
>CAZRDG010000150.1:0-6115 GCA_964598775.1 uncultured Lacinutrix sp. | reverse complement strand
GTTATGTCCCACAAGATGCATTTCTATTTTCAGATAGTATAAAAAACAACATTAAATTCGGACTTATAGATGCTTCAGATGATGACGTTGTTGAAGCTGCTAAAAATGCTGTTGTACATAAAAATATTGTTAAGTTTAAAAAAGGCTATGACACCGTTTTAGGCGAACGTGGAATTACGCTGTCTGGCGGGCAAAAGCAACGTGTCTCTATTGCAAGAGCTATTATAAAAAATCCTAAACTTCTGTTGTTGGACGATTGCTTGAGTGCAGTTGACACTGAAACCGAAGAGAGAATTTTAAAAAATCTGGCCAAGGTATCTAAAGATAAAACCACGATTATTGTGAGTCATAGAATTTCATCAGCTAAAAATGCTGATAAAGTTATTGTACTTGAAGATGGAAAAGTAATTCAAGAAGGCACACATGAAACACTCGTAAATGTTGATGGCTACTACAAAGAACTGTATCTGAATCAACTCAGTGAAACTTCAAATTTAGATTAATTCAAGTATTAATGATTTTAAGCTCAAATCTTAAAACTGTTAAGACTGAAAAGAAATGACTTAATTAGTTGGTTGCTATAATTTTTTTTTAGATTTTTGAGAATCAAAATTTAAAACAACTTAACAAGACAACTATGAGTAATAATGACATGATGGAGAAAGAAGAAATTTTTTCGAAGGTATTAAGAGCAGGAAGAAGAACCTATTTTTTTGATGTAAGAGCCACTAAAGCAGGAGATTATTATTTAACGATTACTGAAAGCAAAAAGTTTACTAATGACGATGGTTCATTTCATTATAAGAAACATAAAATCTATTTATACAAAGAGGATTTCTCAGAGTTCAATAGTATTTTAGCTGAAATGACAGATTATATTTTTGACGAAAAAGGTGAAGAAGTAATCAGTGAACGTCATCAAAAAGATTTCAAAAAGGAAGACTATAATGGTTCAGAAGATTCTTCTGACGATCTGCCAACGTCACCAGAAAGTTTTACAGATGTTAATTTTGAAGACATCTAAATCTTAATTTAGTCTTAAAAAACATAAAACCGATACGAATGCGTATCGGTTTTTTTATATTTATGCTTTAACTAACCATTTTATGAAAAAACTACTCTTAGTATGTGCCATTGTTAGCACATTTACCCAAGCACAAAACAAGGTTGATCTATCCTATTATCTACCTCAAAATGTAACTTATAACCAGAATATTCCAACACCTGAAAGTATTGTTGGTCACCAAGTTGGTGAATGGCACATTACACATGATAAACTTGCACAATACATGTATGCACTGGCAGAAGCTTCAGATAGAATTACTATTGAAAACAGAGGAAGCACCTTTGAAGGCAGACCCCTTTTATTATTGAAGATAACCTCACCAAAAAATCATCAAAACATTGATGCTATTCAAAAAGCACATGTTGAAGGTACTGAAAGCAGTGAAGCTAATGCAGCCAATAGACCTATAGTGGTGTATCAAGGCTTCTCTATTCATGGTAATGAGCCAAGTGGTGCTAATGCAGGACTTTTAGCAGCATACTATTTGGCTGCTGCTCAAGGAAGCGAAATAGATCAAATGTTGGACAATACAGTAATCTTGTTTGATCCTTCATTTAATCCTGATGGCTTACAACGTTTTGCCTATTGGGCAAATACCAATAAAAGCATCAACTTAAATCCAGATCCAAACGACAGAGAATATGACGAAGTTTGGCCTGGAGGTAGAACCAATCACTATTGGTTTGATATGAACAGAGATTGGTTGCCTGTGCAGCTTCCAGAGTCTCGTGCTAGACTGAAAACTTTCCACAATTGGTATCCAAATATATTAACAGATCATCATGAAATGGGAACCAATGCAAGTTTCTTTTTCCAACCTGGAATTCCGTCAAGAACACATCCTCTTACACCAAAGTTAAACCAAGAATTAACCGCAAAAATTGGTAATTTTCATGCGAAGGCCTTAGATAAAATAGGTTCTTTTTATTACACTGAAGAAAGTTTTGACGATTTCTACTATGGAAAAGGATCAACATTTCCTGACATTAATGGGAGTATCGGAATTTTATTTGAGCAAGCCAGTTCTCGTGGACATATTCAAGAAAGTGATAATGGAATTTTAACTTTTCCATTTACAATTCGCAATCAATTTACGGCTGCACTATCTACTTTAGAGGCTGCTCAAAGCATGAGAGAAGAACTATTGACTTATCAAAATAACTTCTTTAAAAATGCACGAAATGAAGCAGCTAAAGAAGCTAATAAAGCTATCGTATTTGGCGATGAAAAAGATGCTGCCAAAACCTATCATTTAGCCGAAATATTAAAACGACACAAAATAAAATTTCACGAAGTGAAAGACGATTTCACTGCAAATGGAAAGCAATTTAAAAAAGGATATAGCTACATAATTCCAAAAAATCAAAAACAAACACGTTTAATTAATGCGATGTTTGAAAAGCGCACTACGTTTCAAGACAGTTTGTTTTATGATATTTCAGCTTGGACCTTTCCATTGGCATTTAATGTAGATTATGCCGAAGGTGTTACGACTACTAACGCTGGAGCTGAAGTGACAGACTTACAACCCAAGGCTGGAAGCGTTTCTGGTATGAGTAATTATGCATACCTCATGGAATGGCATGAGTATTACACACCAAAACTGCTTAACCAATTACTTAATGACAATTTAAGAGCCAAAGTTGGCATGCAACCATTTAGCCTAAACGGTATTAGCTACGATTATGGAACTATTATGATTCCTGTGCAAAATCAAAAAATGAATGCTTCGGAACTGCATACTTATCTCACAACATTGGCTAAAGAAAGTCATGTCACTCTTAATGCAGTTAACACTGGGCTAACTCAAGGTATTGACTTAGGAAGCAATCAGTTTAGAGCTTTAACCGCTCCAAAAATTGCTTTGTTAGTAGGTGATGGTATTTCTAGTTATGATGCTGGAGAAATCTGGCACTTGTTTGATACTCGTTATGATATAACGGTTACAAAACTTGACACAAAGAACATTGGCTGGGCAGATTTGAGTAGATACAATACCATTATTGTGCCTAGCGGAAGGCTAGATGACGACAACTCGAAAAAAATAAAAGAATGGGTTCAGAATGGTGGTACTCTAATTGCTTACAAAAGTGCCTTAAACTGGTTAAATTCAAAAGAGATAGCAAAGCTTGATTTTAAGAAAATGGAACTGGTTGGAAAAAACATTTCTTTTGAAGAAAGAGATGACTTTAGAGGTGCTCAAGTCATTGGAGGTGCTATTTTTGAAGCAGAGACTGATAGATCACACCCTATAAACTTTGGGTATAAAAATGATAAAATTTCGTTATTCAGAAACACAACCATTTTTATGAAACCAGATAAAAATAGCTACAATAATCCAATTCAATACACCAAACGACCAATTGTAAGTGGTTATATCTCTAAACAAAATTTAGATAGTATTGGCAGCACTGTGCCACTACAAATTAAAGGCTTAGGTCGCGGAAAAGTTGTTGCATTTACAGATAACACCAACTTTAGAGCGTTTTGGTATGGCACAAACAAGTTGTTAATGAATGCTATTTTCTTTAGAGACGAATTATAATTTAACAGCCAATAAGGCGATTAGCAAAACAACTGCTAAATAAATTAATCCAAAAGCTAAAGTTGAAAGCCATGTTATAATTAACATTGAAATAATTAAATAAAGAGGAACCAGAGTTAAAGCCATTGCAAAACGAAATGTCGCCACAAACTCTGGTTCGTCTATTTTTGGTTTTACTATTAATTTCCAAACAAGAAATGGTATAAAAATAGAGACAATCAATAGGATCCTGAATACTTTCTTCACAAACTGAATTTTCCTTTTTGGTTGTTCTGTACAATTTGCAAAATGAGATTGTATACATGCATTAACTGCTTTTGGTTTTAAATAGTTGACATTTAAAGCATCAAGCTTATCTAATATACTTTCATAATTGTTTTCTGGAATATTAGTCGTCAAATCAGATAATTCTGTTTTAATGCGCTCCTTTAAATGAACTACAGCATCATTTCTGTTTTCAGAAACATAATCTTTTGCTGATATTGCTTCACCAAAATACATGGCAGCACTATCTGGAAAACCTGTTGCATTTACAAAGTTGAGTCCAACAGGAACCAATTGAATATCTAAATTTGGATAAGTATCAAGTGTATCAAAAACAATTCGTGTAAAACCTTTACTTAAGGGTCGCACACGTCTTGCTAAATTGTGGCTGCCTTCGGGGAAAATCACAACAGCTTCTTTATCATGAAGTACTTTAGTGCAAGTTTCAAAAATGGCATTGTTGTTTGTTAGGTTACTCCAACCATCACGTATTCTGTACACTGGAAGCATTTGTAAACTCTTGAGGATTTTGCTCACTACTGGTTTTTTAAACACTGCCGCACGAGTTAGAAAATAGGAAAACCTTCCGCATTTGGTGGCAATGAGCAAAGCATCCAACAATGCATTCTGATGATTTCCAAGTAGTAAAACCGCTTTATTTTTTGGTACATTCTCCACACCAATAACATCTATTTTCTTAAAATAAAAGAGCATGCCTATGCGTAAATAGGTTCGTACACTATGCAGCCAAAGTTTCTTCAATTGATGTGCTTTTTTGTTTAGACCAATAGGTTGCTAATAACAATCCTGAAATGATGTGCCAAATCCCCCAAAATGCAGCTAATATGGCCATTCCTCCTAACCCATTAAAGAAGGTGAAAATAAGCAGCAATCCTAATCCAGAGTTCTGAATTCCAGTTTCGATAGCTAAAGTTTTCTGATTCTTAAAAGACAAACCAAAACCTCTAGCTACAAAGAACCCCAATAAAATAGCCAATAAATTATGTCCAATACCAATATACAAGACATGGTGAATGTAATCATTAAATATATCAAGATTGTTAGAAAACGCTATAATCACAATAGCCACAAATACAATAATAGATAATGGCTTTAATAACTTAGAAAGTTTGATGGCCAATACTTCATTCTTATGTCTTAGTAACATGCCTAAAACTAAAGGTATTCCTAAAATCATTAGGACGACTTTCACTAACTCAAATGGTTCAATAGCAACAGTTTTTAAAATCTCAGAAGTTGGTTCATATAAATTCCCATAAAACTGAAAATTGAAAGGTGTCATAAACATGGCCAAAAAGGTGGCAAATGCGGTCAAGCTTACAGACAAAGCCGTATTCCCTTTTGCCAAATGAGTCATAAAATTAGAGATATTACCTCCAGGACAAGCCGCAACCATCATCATGCCTAAGGCAATGCTTGGTTGTGGTTTAATAAGAATAACCAATCCAAAGGTGAGTAAAGGCAACAAAATAAATTGAGATAAAACGCCTATTAAAACCAATTTGGGTTGTTTCAATAGTCTTTTAAAATCCACCATTTTAATGCCTAACGCAACACCAAACATAACAACAGCAAGGGCAATGTTGAGCACCCAAAGTCCGCTACTATCAAAATGTATTTGAACATTATCAAGTTCTTCCATAAACCTAAGATACTGTTGATCCGTTTTTCACTTTATGTTCAGGCTTGAGTAAAATAACATCTTTTCCATCAACAGCTCCCATAACCAAACACTCGCTCATAAAATTAGCTATTTGTTTCTTTGGAAAATTAATGGTAGCAACAATTTGCCGCCCTAAAAGTTCCTCTTTTGTGTAAAGTGTTGTGATTTGCGCCGAAGATTTTTTGATGCCTAAAGTCCCAAAATCAATGGTTAATTGATACGCTGGATGTCTAGCTTTCGGAAAATCATCAACTTCAATAATGGTCCCAACACGTAAATCGACCTTTGTAAAATCTTCAAAGTTTATGGTGTTACTCATTTGTATTATTAGTTAGTTTGAAGCTGAATATATAAATTTTAATTAATAATAAAAGGTTCTGCTTTTGATTCTTTATTTTTGATTGAACTAAAAAAACGTCTCATTTTGGCACAAACACCTTCAAACATGTTACCCCTTGGTACTGTTGCACCAAATTTTGAATTAATAAACACAATTGATAATCAACTCGTTAACTTACAGAATGGTAAAGGTGACCATGGAACTGTAATTATGTTT
>CAZRDG010000149.1:0-6189 GCA_964598775.1 uncultured Lacinutrix sp. | reverse complement strand
CTCCACCTTTCCAGTCTTCACCTTGGCCAAGCGTATGAAAAGCAATCATTCTCGGAGCAACTATTTTATTTGCTGCGCTGCGCTTTTTTTCACTTTGAGTCCATGATACATTTTCAGCAGGTACTCCTCTAATTGTGGTTATACCATGTGCCATCCATAATTTGTATGGATACTCGGCATTAGGTGATTTTTTGGCACCACCAACATGAGCATGTAAATTGATAAATCCTGGTAATACATACTTGCCTGTGGCATCAATTTCTTTAGTAGCACCTTGTGGACGACCAGCATCATTAATTGGAACATGTGGTACGCCAACGCTGACCACTTTTACTATTTTGTTACCTTCAATAACAATATCCATTGGTCCCATTGGTGGTGCACCTGAACCATCAATAACAGTTGCACCACGAATAATTAATCTCTCAAAAGGACCTTCGCCTTCATTCGAATTTCGATCTGGAGCAGGATTAAGAATGTTTTGAGAATAGCCTAATGAAATTGCCATTAAGGCAAATACACAAAATGTAAATAGCTGTTTCATAATATTATAGAATGATTGGTTAGTTTTTTATAGACTCTAAATGTTTACTTTCACCTGTCATTTGCCAATGACCTAATGCAATAGGAATATTTCCAATACTGTTTAAGGTATCAAAAAAGTCTTGGGTTTTAAATTCTTTTCCTTCAAGTTCTTGAATTCTTGCATAATCTGCCATTGCAGCTTCCAATAAATACTTTCCTGTAATATAGCTAGTGCCATATCCTGGCTGACGTAAATAAAGATGTTGTTCAAAAATGAGAAGTTCTTTTTCGGTTTTCATCCAGCCTCGCGGTGTGTATTCACTGTGTATGCCGCCAGCTTCTTCCATTGTCATGTCGTTAGAATGAGCATACAAAGAACCTAAACCTCTAGCTGCACGTTGTGCAATCATGATATAAACAATTTCTTTACTTCTTGGACTATTATCATATAAACCAGCTTGCATAAACATTTCTTCAACTGCTGTTGCAGTACCTTCATTTCTTGAATCGAATATATTGTAAAGTAATGGACCTTTTCGAATTTCACTTTTATTTGGCTCAGTATCCATTCGTGCTAATTCAAACCAATGGTAAAAATGAGAATACAGAGGTCTTGGATCATAGTGTTCACCAATAACAAAGAAGTTGCGTTTTTCCTTTGGAACATATTCACCTAAATGCTCACGCAATGCTGTATCGAAGTATGGCTTAACGGTTACAATATCTTGTTGGGCTAAGAAATCAATCAAACTTTTTGCACCTTCATCAGCCATTTTATCATATGCTTCTGGTGAATTGGCATCTACTAATTCTGGAAGGTTTCTGTTTCTGTGTTCCTCTAATTTTAATGAGGACCATGCACGAGCAAGTTCTCGTTTTAAAATCATCACTTCATCATCCCAAGTTAAAGGTACTAAGTGTACATTTTGCATATACCAAGTATAGTTATCTTTGCCAATACCTGATGGACCATTTTTAGAATCCGACGCATCTTGTAACCAATTTGCCAATTCATTAGTTGATGCTATGGCTTCATCTATAATCGAAATAATTTCAGTATCATCTTTAATTTCTGGTTTTTTCTTTAAATCAGTTAATACAACACTTTGGTATTGAATGTCTCTAATTCCTGTAATCCATAAGTCTTTTGCATTTCCTGTTAGGTTTTGCTGTGCTTGCTTATTTAAAGGAGAAATGACTTTAAGGTCAGTAATAAAACGTGCTCTTTCTTCTGCAGATAATGGAAAAGTGTAAGTCCATAACTCAGTTGTACCATGATGTGTTGGACCTTCATGAGCTGGGACATCACTTCTGTATTCCCAAACAGATTTATAAAAAGCTGGATCACGAACCCAAGGTTTTAAAATATTATGGTTAAAGTCGTAGCCATTCATTTCTGCCCAAACAATCATCCAATCTACTTGCTGTTCAATGGACCAATTAGTAGTATCAATAGCTTTTAATTGAGATTGAAGATCTTTAAAGGTTGGCCAACGTTTTTCAAATGTTGTTTTTGTATAATCTGGAGCTCCATCAAGTTTTGGAGGATTTTCAAAGGTTCGCCACGCTTTAAATAATTGAACAAGGCCTTGATAATCATTTGATATTTCAAGTTGCAATTGGGATTTTACATTAGATTCTGTATCATCTTCTGCTTTACTATCTTGTTTCTTTTCTGACTGACAACTCAAAAAGAGTATGACAAGAATTATTGGAATTGCTTTTTTCATTGGTTGATTTTAAATAATTTATTTTAATACATCTTTTACAATTCCTCTGGCCCAAGTGTGAAAGTCTTCACCTTTATTTGTTCTTGGATAGTCTGCATTAGGAATTGGTTTGCCTAAAAATTCACATAATGGCTCCCAACCATCTTTGGCTTCAAAAATGAGTAATTGATATTTTGGGATGACTTTTTTTACTTCCTCGATGTGAGAATTAAATTTATTTATGGCATAGCTTTTATCTTTAAACTTGCCTTCAAAAAACTTTCCCCAAATGGACTTATCGTTAAGCTGTATAACCTTAAAGAAATTTCGCGCTGTAGCTGAAAAAGGCATTTTTAACAAGAGCTTGAGTTTTATAGCTGGACCAGGATCAAATGCAAAAATGGTTGATAATGCGCTTTGGTACCATTTTTCGGGATCGCGCACGCTTAAGATAACTTTTGCATCTGGATACTGTTTAAAAAGTTCTTTGTAATAAATACTTCCAGGAAAATCTACAATAGATTGGTAGTCTTTAAACAGCGTGTCCCAGTCAACTGATTCCTCATTATAAGCAGAGGTCCATTGTTTAACTCCTTCTGGATTTCTGAATAGGGCTTCCATATGATAGCATTTCCCATATCCAAGAGTCTCAAGAGCAAGTTGTAGTGATTTGGTGCCAGTTCTTCCAAATCCTGCTCCTATAATTTTTAAACTCATAAGTCTAATTGTTGGTTAGTTAGCCTCTAATTTAACTTATTTCAATTTAAAATCACCTAATTGTTTAAAACTTGACATCGAGATCAAACCGAACTCGGTTACCATTTTCTTTAGCAATACCTAATGGAACCAATTGTTCAACCATAAAAAACCTCATGTTTAGTTTTATGTTGTTGGCTATAGCATAACCAACCATAAAATCAAAGCCTTTGTAGTTAGTTAATCTGCCATCTGGTGAACCTTGTGATGAGTAGTCCCAACGAACCCAATCATTTTGTGAAAAGAAATCAATAGCAGCAAATTTTTCTTGATAATTTAGGGTTAAGCCAAACAACCAATCTCCTTTTTCGGAGTCATCACCAATGATAAAAGTTGCCACTGCGCCAGTTTTTTGATTTTTAAAGACATTTTGAATAGAATCGTTATTACTATAATCTGACAAGTTTTCATAATAGTCAAATCCTGCTGTAATTTTTGGTTGATTCAAAATTTTCAATTTTGTCCCTAGATGAATAATTGCATATTTCTGAAAATAGGTTTCATTGCCATCTGGAACGTTTGGCACTTTGTTGAAATAATAAAAAGACGGAAATAGTTCTAGTGTTTTATTTAGATGAGTGGTTTGAATTTGTATGCCTTGAAAATAGCTATCATCACTAAATTCATTGCCATTAGTTTTTATAATAAAGTGTCCTGCATTTAACTTAAAGCTTTGAATACTTTTAGAATTTATTTTAAAAAGTTTACTCACAAAAATGCCTTCAGGGTAAATATGGTCACTCCAAAACAGTTCATTTTGTTTTTTAAAAGGAAAGGTGTTTTTACCAACCCAGCTTAGAAAGTTATTTTTTGAATATTGGAAGAAAAGTTTTTCTAAGGTAATTGGAATGGTACCAAATTCACTAAAGCCATCACCCAAAGTGAGTTGAGGATCTTGTTGTTTTTGACTAAACCCAGTTCTTAAACGCAATCCAAAACTAGAACTATTATTAAGTTGATAATTGACTCCAAAACGTGCACGATATCTCAAACGAGACCTGTCGTCTCTATAAGTGTCGTCAGATTTTTTAGATTTCCAATCTTGTTCAATTCTAAATTTAAAATCACCTGTAAATGTTAGGCTCTGTTGTATGCTGTCGTTTTGTGAATAACTACTTATAGAATACAATAATATTGAAACTAGCCCTAGAAGAAGTCGCTTCATTTTTTTTTTTGATTGGTTTGACCAAATTAAAAGATTTAAAATAATAACTCAAAAAATTTGATTAATTTTTATCTTTAAAAGATGCATGAAGATTTTTTACATTATCTCTGGAAACACAAAAAAATAGATGTTCTAAACCTTGTAACAACTGATTTTGAAACTATTGAAATAGTTTCTGTGGGACAACACAACCTTAATTCAGGGCCAGATTTTTTTAATGCACAATTGCGAATTGCTGAACAACATTGGGCAGGTAATGTTGAGATTCACCTAAAATCCTCTGATTGGTTTTTGCATAATCACGAAACAGATAAAGCTTATGATAATGTAATACTGCATGTGGTTTGGGAGCATGACACAGATGTTTTTAGAAAAGACAACAGTAAGTTACCAACATTAGTTTTGAAAAATTTTGTGAATGAAGCAACAATTAAAAATTATCATGCTTTAATGAATAATAAAGAACAATGGATTAATTGTGAAAATGATTTTGGAAAGGTTGAAGAATTTATTATCCAAAATTGGTTGGAACGTTTATATATTGAGCGACTTGAAAGTAAGACAGAACTTATTTTAGAGCATTTAAAGAAATCTAATAATGACTGGGAATCTGTACTTTTTAAAATGCTGGCAAAAAACTTCGGACTAAAAGTAAATGGTGATGCTTTTTTAAGTTTAGCAAATTCGGTTGATTTTTCTGTTATTAGAAAACTTCAATCAAATATCAAGCAATTGGAAGCCTTGTTTTTTGGTCAAGCAAATTTACTCAACGAAACTATTGAGGATGCTTATTATAAAAATTTGCAGTACGAATATAACTACTTAAAACAAAAGTTTAAACTCAATAATGATGGTGTTTTACCTTTTCAGTATTTTAGGTTAAGACCCATAAATTTTCCAACTATTAGAATTGCTCAATTGGCAATGATATATGGGTCACAGCAAAATTTGTTTTCAAAACTTATAGGTTTAAACAAGTTGAAAGACTTTTATAGTATATTTTCAAATCATACAACTGAGTTTTGGCAATCCCACTATACGTTTAGCAGGTCATCCAAACCAATGAAGAAATCAATATCAAAATCTTTTATCGATTTGTTGCTGATTAATACCATAATTCCATTACAGTATTGTTACCAAAAACAAAATGGAATTGATAACCATGAAGACGTCCTTAAGCTAATACAGGAAATAAAGCCCGAGAAAAATGCCATAGTTGATAAATTTCAGATATTGAAACCAATATCCAGATCAGCTATGCAATCACAGGCATTATTGGAATTAAAATATTCTTATTGCGATAAAAATAAATGCCTACAATGTGTAATTGGTAATAATATCTTAAAAGGATAATTATTAACAATGCTTAAACAATCTGTAATTCTTTTCTCCAAAATAATTATGGAAAAACCGTAAATAGAAATTTAATTACAGCATTTGGACGAAAATATTAATGATTAGCTAGGTTTTTTTTAAAAAGAATGTATATTCAGAAAAATTTTAACAAAATATTAACCATTAATTATTACAAATGAAAAAAACATCAATTTTAAAGTATTCGTTAGTAGCTGCAATAGGTTTTTCTCTTATTGGCTGTGAAACAGATTCAATTCAAGAACCAGTAGCTGAAATTGAAAATGTAACCTTTAAAAACGCTGAACCTATTGAAGGACAATTTACCATTGTTTTCAATGATGACTATTCAGGCAGAATGCCTGCGTTACCAAAAGTGCAATCGCGAGATGAGTATAAAGCTCAAATGAATACTCTTAGAGGGAATATATTAAATGAGTTTAAAAATATTAATTTAAATCAAGAAGCAATTCAATCAACTTATGGTCATGCTTTAAAAGGGTTCACGGCAAAATTATCTGAAAACCAAGTTGAAGCATTAAAAAATGATCCACGAGTAAAAACCATTGAGCAAGATCAAACTTTGAGCATCACTCCTTACAAAGGGAAACCTGGTGGAGGTGGAGGTGGAACAGAACCTCAAGAAGTGCCGTATGGAACTATTAGAGTAAACGGAGGTAT
>CAZRDG010000148.1:0-6205 GCA_964598775.1 uncultured Lacinutrix sp. | reverse complement strand
GATGAACATGTTGGTACATCATCTGAGACACCTATGCGTAAAGATGCATTTAAACTATCAAACGAAGAAAAAATAGATATCATTAAAGATGATGTAAGACATATTATGGAAACTTTAGGCCTAGACCTTACAGACGACAGCTTAAAAGGGACTCCAAATCGTGTTGCCAAAATGTTTGTTAAAGAGATATTTGGTGGTTTAGATCCGAGTAAAAAACCTTCGGCATCGACTTTTGATAATAAATACAAGTATGGTGAAATGCTTGTAGAAAAAAACATCACTGTATATTCTACTTGTGAACATCACTTATTACCTATAGTTGGAAAAGCTCATGTGGCTTATATATCTAACGGAACTGTTGTTGGCTTATCTAAAATGAATCGTATAGTGGATTTTTTTGCTAAACGTCCTCAAGTGCAAGAGCGTTTAACCATTCAGATTGTTGAAGAACTTCAAAAAGTATTAAACACTAAAGACGTGGCTTGTGTGATTGATGCAAAACACTTATGCGTGAATTCTCGAGGTATTAGAGATATTGAAAGCAGCACAGTAACAAGCGAATTTGGTGGAAAATTCAAAGACAGAGAAACACGACGTGAGTTCCTAGACTATATTAAACTTGAAACTAAATTTTAGTTAAATTTACATCTTAAATCTACGCAACTAGCATGCCTTTATACCAAGACCAACAATTAAAAATTTACAATTCAATTACTGGAAAAAAAGAGGTGTTTAAACCTATAAACGAAGGCCACATTGGAATGTATGTGTGTGGACCAACTGTTTATAGCAATGTGCATCTTGGTAATGTTAGAACTTTCATGTCGTTTGATATGATTTTTCGTTATTTCAAGCATCTTGGTTATAAAGTTCGTTATGTTCGTAACATTACAGACGCTGGACATTTAGAAAATGATGCTGATGAAGGCGAAGATAGAATTGCTAAAAAAGCGCGTATAGAACAAATAGAACCTATGGAAGTTGTACAAATGTACACCGTAGACTTTCATAATATTTTAAATAAATTTAATTTCCTTCCTCCTAGCATTGAACCTACTGCAACTGGTCATATTATTGAGCAGATTGAAATCATTAAAGAAATTCTTGATAAAGGTTTTGCATATGAAGTTAATGGCTCTGTGTATTTTGATGTTTTAAAGTTTAACAAAACCAATCATTACGGAAAACTTAGTGGTAGAAATGTTGAAGATTTAATTCACAACACTAGAGCTTTAGATGGACAAAGTGACAAGAAAAATCCGCAAGATTTTGCCCTTTGGAAAAAAGCCGAACCTCAACACATTATGCGTTGGCCTTCGCCTTGGAGTGATGGTTTTCCTGGTTGGCATTTAGAGTGTACAGCGATGAGCACCAAATATTTAGGAGAACAATTTGATATTCATGGTGGTGGAATGGACTTGAAATTTCCTCATCACGAATGTGAAATCGCTCAAGCTGAAGCTTGCAATGGTCAAAGTCCTGTTAACTATTGGATGCATGCCAATATGCTGACATTGAATGGTCAGAAAATGGCAAAATCTACTGGAAATAATATTCTGCCTGGAGAAATTTTCACTGGAGAAAATGATAAGTTAAACAAACCGTTTTCACCAAGTGTGACTCGTTTTTTCATGATGCAAGCGCATTATAGAAGCATTTTGGATTTTAGTAGTGATGCTATTGAAGCTTCTGAGAAAGGATACAATAAATTAATGGAAGCTATCAACACATTAAGTAAGTTAGACGCTGAAAATTCATCAGTTTTTGATGTTAAAGCTTGGGCGGAAAAATGTTATGATGCCTTAAATGACGATTTTAACACGCCAATATTAATAGCCGAATTATTCAGTGCAGTTAAATTTATCAATCAAGTAAAAGATGGGAAAGCTACAGTGAGCAAAGCCGATTTAGAATTCTTGAATGATAAAATGAACGCTTTTGTTTTTGATATTTTAGGCTTAACTAATGATGCTGATTCTAGTGATAATATGAGCACACTTTCTGATACTGTTGAAGTATTAATTAAGTTACGAGCTGAAGCTAGAGCTAACAAAGACTTTGCGCTTTCCGATAAAATTAGAGACGAATTATTAGCTGTTGGCATTCAGTTGAAAGATGGTAAAGATGGTACGTCGTTTACGACTAACTAAACATGCTCAAAAAAATTCTCATAGCACCTTTTCTTTTTTTAATTAGAGTTTACCAATTTGCTATTTCGCCATTATTTCCATCAACGTGTAGATACCAACCAACCTGTTCATATTACACTGTTGAAGCCTTAAAACGTCATGGATTGTTTTATGGTGGTTGGTTAAGTTTGAAAAGGATTTTTAGCTGTCATCCATTTGGAGGTAGCGGTTTTGATCCTGTTCCTGAGAAGAAGGATGACAACTAAAAATTGCCCTCGCGCCAGCTCGCTTGTTCGCTAATAATGTACTCTGTACATTTTCTTTTTCGCTCCAACGCCATTTGGAGGTAGTGGTTTTGATCCTGTTCCTGAGAAACCTGAAAAGAAATAATGTTCATGTATTGTTTTCATTCTCTTTTCCGTTTCAAATTTCTATATTTACACTATTAAAATTGATAACATGCACTTTTTACAAATAGTTTGGGATCCAGCTTCAGAAGGAATTAGACTTTTCGGAGATTTTAAAATTCATTATTACAGCATGATGTGGATGGCTGCCTTTATTTTGGGTTGGTACATCATGAAAAAAATATACAAACATGAAAACCAAACTGAAGAAAAACTAGACTCTTTATTCATCTATTCTGTTTTAGGAATTATGATTGGAGCTCGTTTAGGTCATGTTATTTTTTATCAACCGGAACTTTTTAAGCAAGATTTTTTTAGCATCTTCTTACCTTTTCGTTTTAGACCAGAATTTGAGTTTACGGGATTTAGAGGTTTAGCAAGCCATGGCGCTGCCATTGGGATGATTCTCTCCATGTATTTATATAACAAGAAAATACTTAAAAAATCAGTACTGTGGATTTTAGATCGCGTAGTTGTTCCTGTAGCCTTAGGTGCTATTTTTGTAAGAGTTGGTAATTTTTTCAACTCTGAAATGATAGGCAAACCAGCTGATGAGTCTTTACCTTGGGCGATTATTTTTAAGAGTTTTGATGAAGTGCCACGCCATCCTGGACAATTGTACGAAGCCTTTGGTTATATCTTTGTGTTTTTAATACTCTGGTTTTTATATTGGAAAACGAAGAAGAGCGAACAAACAGGATTTTTGTTTGGCTTGTTTTTAGTGCTATTAATGACTGTTAGATTTATTGTAGAACGCTTTAAAATTGAGCAAGTTGATGGCAGAGAAGATTGGATTTTAGGCATGAACACAGGACAAGTTCTAAGTATTCCATTTATCCTAATTGGTTTATATTTTATGTTTTTGTATAAGCCTAAAACTGCTTAATTTAATTCATGAAATCAAAGTTTATTAAATCTGTTATTGCTCTTGCACTAAGTTCTTTTATGCTTTTAATTTTTGGGTGTAAAGAAGAATCCAAAACTGAGGTTGCACCAATAAAAATTTCATTTAAAAAAGAAGGCACACTTCAACTTTATAAATCTGGAACAGATTCTATTATCTCAACTTTTGATATTGAGTTGGCTGAAGACGAATATGAAACGCAAACTGGCTTGATGCATCGTGGTTCGATGCAAAACAATCAAGCCATGTTATTTATTTTTCCCAATGTACAAATGCGCTCGTTTTACATGAAAAATACATTGATACCTTTGGATATTATTTATTTGGATGAAAATAAGAAAGTAGTCAGTATCCAGAAAAATGCTAAGCCAATGGACGAGAGTTCACTACCTTCAGCAGCACCTGCAAAATATGTTCTGGAAATAAATGGTGGATTGTCAGATCAACTCAATATTATTGAAGGTGATAGTATTTCTTTCAGCAAAAATTAATCTATTCGTACTTTAAACTTGCATACGCTACCCAATGTCTCTGAGTGGCAATAGCAGTAGTTCCCATTCCTAAGTCTTCAACATCAATCAACTCATGGTCTATACTAGATTGATAATGCATAAAAGTTCCTGTTAAGGGTTTATTGTTGGTGAGGATATTCAACTTATTGGCAAAATCCAATCCGAATGGCACAGAATAGCGTCCACACCAAACCCACTTGTATTCTTTGTAATCATCCTGTTGGACTGTGTACTCTGTAAATCGCTTTATTTTTGCTTCTGAAATGTCATTAGTCAAACAGTTATTTATAATTTCCAAATCCATTTCCCGAGCTTTTTCAGTACCTTCATCATCTACACCAAAAGGCGCTAAGTCTCCACTCCATTCGTCATTTCCATAATGCACCGCATCATTTGAAATCACAATTGCTACATCTTCACCATAGTTTAGATTGTGCTTTTTTAAAACCTTAAGTACAGCCTTTGACAATTGGGTACTTATATCATCAATAGTTTCATAATTGATATAAGGCACTAAAATTGGTATAATTTCCAGTTCAGGATTCTTCTTATGAAGAAAAGGCACGATAGCTTCAAGAGAATGTTCAAGATTTTGCATACTATCATGTACTACATAAGCGTCCTCTTTGAGATTATTCATGATTTCGCCATTTAAATCAGACACTTTTAAATCGCCATAAGGCGATTCCCAATGCGTATATCTACCAAATATGATTTTATCTTGAAGACTATAATTTCTAGCTCTATGTGCTACTCCTACCAAAATAACTGTATTTGCATTAATACCTTTTAAAGATTCGTAATACAAGCGACCAGCGTATTTATAATCGTCATGTGGAGAAATCGCGGCTTTCCATTGCAAGTCATTTTCTTTATCTGCAATTCCAAGACGACTGTATATAGAGTCCATCTGCCAAGTATATTTAGCAAAACCAATGGTGTCATGCACATGTCTTATGTGTTTTTCAGAACCTATATTATCTGAAATTTCTTGTTTCGGTTCATTTTTACAACTCAAAAAACTTAAGGCAATACAAGCTAGAAGAATATATTTTTTCATCTGTTTAAATTTATTGTCTTTTAATTGGTCAGAAGTAACATCCAAATTATCATTTTTGTTGTGGAATAAAAATTTAGCCAAGGATGTTTCATTGTATTCTATTTTCAGTAAAATTACATTTTATTCTATAAAAAAAGCCTTTCTAAATAAATCAGAAAGGCTTTTTTAATCTAAGGTTAACTCTTATTTTTTGTCTTCAGGAGCTATACCTTTATTTTTTAGTGTATCATACATGATTGGAGTAGCTATAAATACAGATGAATATGTACCTACAATAACACCAACTATCAAGGCATATAATAAACCTCTTAATGAATCAGCACCAAAGATGAACATCGCTAATAATACCACTAATGTAGTTAATGACGTATTTAATGTTCTACTTAATGTACTATTGATTGCAGAATTGATATTGAAACCACCTCTAAATCCTTTTTCATCGGTGATCTCTCTAATTCTATCAAACACAACAACAGTATCGTTTAATGAGTAACCAATTACAGTTAAGATTGCCGCAATAAAGGCTTGATCAACTTCCATGCTAAAAGGCATGAATTTCCAAGTTAAAGAAAACACTCCAAGCATTATTAAAACATCATGGAAAACAGCTGTAACTGCACCAAGAGAGAATTGCCATTTTTTAAATCGAATTAAAATGTACAAGAATACTACGATTAATGATCCTAAGATTGCCCATACCGAAGACTTTTTAATATCATCTGCAATGGTTGGACTCACTTTACCTGAATACATTACACCTATATTATCTTGAGGACTAGAAAATTCTTCGTAACTAATTCCATCAGGCAAATAAGACGTTAAGCTTTCGTATAATTTACTTTGAACTTCCTCGTCTACATCTGGTGAATTTTCGTCAATTTTATATTTCGTAGATATTTTTAACTGATTTGCTCCACCAATGGTTTTTATTTCACCACTACCGAAAGTAGCTACAACAGCTTTTGAAATTTCTTCAGCATTTACATCTTGGGCAAAACGAACTGTGTATGTTCTTCCTCCAACAAAATCAATACCTTCATCTAAACCAGTTGTAAATAACGATCCTAAACTTCCAAGAATTACTATACCTGAAATGATATAAGACATTTTACGTTTCTTTAAGAAGTCAATATTTATATTTCTAAATAATCCTTTTGTAATTGCCGTAGAGAAATCAAGTTTAGGATCGTTAT
>CAZRDG010000147.1:0-6207 GCA_964598775.1 uncultured Lacinutrix sp. | reverse complement strand
AAAGAATTTTTTGGTTAAGCAAGGTAACATGTAGTCTTCAGGAGAAAGCATTAATAATTAAATTATAGTGTAAAAATAAAAAGAACCTTCATTTGAAGGTTCTTTCCACTCATTTATTTTAGAGTTTTGTTAGTTAGTGATAATGACTTTTTTATTTAAGGTTTTATGGCTACTCGTTTTTAAAGAAACTAAGTAAACACCTTCGCTTAAATCTTTCGTTGAAAATTCATGCTTTGTTTTAAGAGGTAAATTAAGATGATTAAAAATCTGTTTTCCTGCAACATCATAAAAGGAAAGACTTTGAATGCTCAAGTTATTCGGATTAACAATGGTTAACAGAGAAGCATTGTTATTTTGATAAATCATAAAATCAGAGGCATCGACTTCAGGATTCTCTAAGGTTTCACTTTGGTCTTTAAAGGCAATGTAGAATCTATCTTCGTAAGTGCCTTGCTCAAAAGTGTTTGAATAATTAATCTCATTGAGTTTGGTAGAGGTTTTTAACCAATCGTCATACACATAAACATCAATAGGTTGATCAAAATTTTCCAACTCATCTATAGCGATTTCTATGTTGCCTTTTTCATCTAAAAGCATGTTAAGAGGGTAAGATTTGTTTTCATCAAAACTTCCAACACCTTGTATGATGTAAATTTTATTTTCAATACTCCAACTTAAATCACTGGGTAAGGTTTCAAAATTTTCTCCATCATAACCATAGTCAAAAGCATCAGATGCTTCGTTATTAGGAGTAAAGCCAAGTAATAGATATCTGGAGGCGCCTTCAGGTGTTTTAAAAGACAATCTCACACGTTGAATATCATCAGTTGTAGAATTATTTGTTAAGGACGATGAGCTGTTGTCACCACCTTCATCATTAGGTTCCAAAAACACGGAAACACCTACAGCTTCTTTTTTATAGAATCGCTGAGAGTTCTTAAACCGAATAGCTTCAGTACTGCCATCTCCATCATCATCAACAAAAAATCCTTGAGCAACCGGAATATAATATCCAGGAGTTACGCTATTGGCATCACCAAGGCCACCAATTTCGGATGGTGGTGTTACAGCTGGAGTGCCTCCAGTTAAGGTCAAGGCAGCATAACCACCTTGATATACTGCTAAATAATGTGTGTTTACAGTAGTTGATTGACGCCAAAATAGCAAAGTTCCAGTTATGCTCGTTGTAGTACCAGGATTACCACCAGGAATATTATCTCTTATAAACTCTCTAGCATCAATAGCAGAAGGGTAAGGATTTCCAACTAGAGTTTGGTTACCTGGCGAAAGATTATTTGTTATAGTGCCATTGTTTGGTATGCCTCTAAACATGTACTCTTGAAATTGACTTCCATTACCGCTACCACTACCTTTCATAGTAAAACCTAAACCATGATTAATTGCTGTACTTTCACCTCTATGTTCCCAAGCATTGTAATCGTTTACTGTATTATTGTCATAAGCAAACACCCAATAGCTACTCATAGTAATAGGATTTGTGCCATAATTTGCATCATAAGCTGACGACCAATTAATAGGTTGCACACTGCTTGGATTTGTACCATTGAATAATATAGCATCGAGAGTATAACTATTTGCAGCAGACCAAACTGGGCTTCCCCAATAATTGTAATTGTAAAGGCTAGCACTACCACGTTGACCACGTTCTAAATAGCCTGTTCCACTATTTGTAACTGCATCATTTTGTTGTAATAACTGGGCTTCATTGCGTAAGTAAATAATACCATTTGGTCCTTCTAATTCTATATCATCTGCTACAAAAAGTGTAGCAGCATTTGGGTTGGTTGTAACATTATAATCTGCAAAACCTGCACCATCAACATAAATAAATATGTTGGCATTATTGCTCACATAAAGATCTTGTGCTGAGCTAATAACAGTAAACAAGAATAATATTATGACAATTTGATTTTTCATAAATTAATTATCATTTTTTGTTTTGATACCAAGATTGGTTTTATTTTCAGACCATTGAATGATTTTGCTCTCCAAGAAATTTTTTAATTTAATTGTATCTTGTTTTTTTCGTAATTCAGACCATTTAAGAACTCCAATTTTTATTAAACTATCGAGTTCTTCTTTTTTGCCTCTTAAAGTTTTATTAGACCCTGAACTATTTTCGTTTGCACTTTTGGACCAACTTAATTCTCCAGATTTTATTAATAGAGCTAATTCACTTTGACTGATTACTTGGATACTATCAGATTTTATTTTTTTGCCCACTTTAGAGTTTTGAGCAAATAAAAAATTGCTTAAAAAAAACATATAAATCAATAAAAACTTAAATAAATACTTCATGATTATCTTGTTTAATCAATAATTGTTAAACTACGATGTGACATACCAGATCCCGATGGGCTAGAATCACATCTTACAATAGGATTAATTGTACTGCCATAAAGATTCCCTAACCTTGTTAAAGCTTTCCATCTAATTGAAATTGTTGTACTTACACCTGGCGTTACAGTTACTGGAAACATCGTGAAGCTAGCATCCCAAGCGGTTAAAATAGAATCATATTCACCATAAATATCATCAAAATCATAATCATAATCAGTTCCTCCAGTGACAGTATTCCCAATAGTTGTAGTGCCGTTTCTTAATTCAAAATGAACCCTTGTTTGGTTAGTTGTTACTGAAGTTCCATTAATAAGAGCCTCTACATAACCTGAACTACTAAAATTAACATAAACTATACTGTGTTTTGGAGTAAAAGTTATGGTCATTCCTGCCATATTTGCATAAGAAGTATTTGGTGAATCTATTGAAGCGTAAATAAAGGTGTCTGAATTCTCAGCTACTGACTTTATATTTGTTCCATAAACATTATCATCGTGGCTTATAAGCATCCATCTATTTTGAACATCACTATAAATCAAGGTAACTGTAGAATTTTGTCCTGTTAACGTTAAATTTTGATTTCCTGGAACCAATATGCGTCGAGCTCCAGCTCCAGCTGCCATATGCTCTATTGTAATATTTTGTGAAGTAGTGTTTTGTAAAATAACAATTTGACCGTTAACACTATTGCTAAGTATTGGAGCAATACCAGCAATATTAATTGGCCCAGCTGTACCAGTTTGTATAATTCTATAAACCGAATATGCAGGAGTTCCTAAATTTATGTTGTCATTAGCAACTCCAGTGGCTAAATCCAATGTGCCGCCTTCCCTTAGACCGAGAGCTCCGTTAATATCTAATGTAGATATGGGATTATTATTCCCAATCCCAACCTGAGCAAAAGCAGTTGTAGAGCAAAATAGTAGGCAAAAAAATATGATTTGGAGCTGCGTGTTTTGGGTAATTATCTTCATAGCGCAGCTATTTTATTAGTTTTAAGGTAGTAACGAATTTAACATTTTATTTTTACTATATGAAGTAAAAAGTATAATTTTGGCAAAATGATTTAATTATCGATAAAACACGTATTATGTCTAGGATAGTAAATATAGTTTTAATTTTAACAGGCGGATTAATAGCACTTTACGCTCAAGCAGAAGAAAATCAAAATGTTTATATTCTTATTGGTGGCATTGTGATGCTCATGACTGGTTTATACAGATTGTCTCGTGGTATTTCCAGTAAACGAATGGAAGATGATAATGAATCTGCAGATAATCAAGAACAATAGAATGAAATTGAAAGTAGGCGACTTTGTTGAGGTTTTGGATGAGGACTTATCAGGTGAAATTATTTTTATTAATAACAACAAGGTAATTATTCAAACCGAAGAGGATTTTGAGTTGGAATTTGAAGCTTCTCAACTTATAAAAACTCAAAATTCTAAATTGTTAAGAACGTCTGTAATCACTGAAGACACTTTACAAAAAATAAGTGCTGACAATAAGCCTAAACGAAAGAAATCGGTTGGTGTAAAACAAAAAGAACGTGTTCAACCAGCCATGGAAGTCGATCTTCATATAGATAAATTACTTCCAACTACAAGAGGAATGCAAAAGCATGATATTTTAACCTATCAGTTAGATACTGTAAAACGTCAGCTAGCTTTTGCTGTGAGTAAAAGAATACAACGTGTTGTTTTTATTCATGGAGTAGGAGAAGGTGTTTTAAAAATGGAATTGGAATACCTTTTAAAACAGTATGATAACCTGAAATTCTACGATGCCAATTATCAAAAATATGGTTTAGGCGCTACTGAAGTTTATATTTTTCAGAATGCTTAATTAGTTTTCTATTGTTAGTGTAGTAGTATAAGTTCCTAATTCAATTAAATCTGTATTTAAGATACCTAAATCGGTGTTTAATATATCAAACTTCACTGTAATACTTCTAAAAAATGTGTTGGTATTAATGTCATCATAAACAAACACATCACTCGCATTTGCATCTAAATAACGTCTGATTACTGATCCATCGGCAAAATCATCTTGCAAGTTGCCATTTAAATTTTCATCTTCATACCGCGTAATGGTGCCATCGTTATCATCATCAGTATCTAAATAATCTGGAATCGTGTCGCCATCTGTATCTTGAGCGTCATCAATTAGCCCATCACCATTCGGATCTGGTTTTTCAACTGATGTTTTTACATTATCACCATCATCATCATTGTCTTTGAAATTTGGAATGCCATCACCATCAGTATCATCATCTTCTAAATCACCATTTCCATTAATGTCTTCAAGTTCAGAAGGAATACCATCTTCATCATCATCAATAAATGTGGTTTCTGTGTTAAAGGTTCCACCAGAGGCGGCATAATCTTCTAAAATAGAAACATCAGCATCTGGAATTTCCTCACAAATTAACCCTGAAGGGTCGCCATCATAGGTCCTGTAATTAAATCTTACTGATGTGTTGTTAATCGAAGCTTGGTAAGTATGAGGTGTTGTATTTGGATTGAAAATTAAATCCGTTGTTGAATTACTAGGAAACAATAAGGTTAGCGATTCATTCGGGTCTGTTTTAATATCATAAACAACGTAGTTATCAGATTCAGTGTCGCCACAAACAGCCAATGTTTTATCAAAATCCAATTCAACAGTGATCACATCACCATCATCACATGAATTCAATAAAAAAATACAGCAGACAAATAAAACGGACAACTTTCGCATAGGTGAAATTTTGAACAAAAATAACGGAATTGTAAATTATAACGTAGGATAATGATAATAATTTTATTTCAAGTATTTTTACACTTTCAATTTACAAATGAAGACTCCTATTTATTTTGATAATGCAGCCACAACACCTATTCGTTCAGAAGTGATCGATGTGATGACTGATGCTATGAAAAATAATTATGGAAATGCTTCATCTTCACATAGTTTTGGACGATCATCTAAATCATTAATTGAAAAATATAGAAAAGATATTGCTGCATATTTTAAGGTTAGTCCATCTGAAATTATCTTTACTTCTGGAGGCACAGAAGCCGATAATTTGGTGCTTCGGAGTGCTGCTAGAGATCTTGGTATAAGAACCTTTATCACATCAAAAATTGAGCATCATGCGATTATACATACTTTAGATCAGTTGGTAAAAGAATATGATATTTCTGTCGTGTTTGTCGATTTGGACGAGCATGGCGAGGTTGATTATAATCATTTGGAAGAGTTGCTTCGAACCAATTCAAATGCCTTAGTAAGCTTAATGCATGTGAACAATGAAATAGGTAATTTGTTAGATATTAAACTTGTGGCAGATTTGTGTAAAACAAATAAGGCTTTATTTCACAGTGATACAGTTCAGTCTGTTGGACACTATCCCATTGATTTAAGTGAAATTCCTATTGATTTTTTTGCTGCTAGTGCTCATAAGTTTCATGGTCCCAAAGGAGTTGGCTTTTGTTTTAAAAGAAAAAACTCTGGCTTGCAACCTTTGATTTTTGGAGGTGAGCAGGAGCGAGGTTACAGAGCAGGTACTGAGAGTGTACATAATATTGCTGGTTTAGCCGAAGCTTTAAAGCTGGCATATAATAATCTTGATGCTGAACGTAGCTATGTTAAAGACCTTAAGTCTTATTTTATAAAACAGTTAAAAACTGAAATCCCAAATGTTTCATTTAATGGATATTCTGGCGATTTGGAAAAAAGCACGTATACACTAGTAAATGTGTGTTTTCCTGTAGCTCCAGAGAAAGGCGGAATGTTTTTGTTTCAATTGGATTTAAAAGGCATTGCATGTTCTAAAGGAAGTGCTTGCCAAAGTGGAAGCAGCCAG
>CAZRDG010000146.1:0-6310 GCA_964598775.1 uncultured Lacinutrix sp. | reverse complement strand
TTAGATCAGTTTAGCGAGCACTCGTAACCCATACACACTTTTAGATCAGTTTAGCGAGCACTCGTAACCCATACACACTTTTAGATCAGTTTAGGAGTCATCTGTGCCAATACATCCTACCATAAAAACTAATGGTAATACAAGTATAAACTTGTAAACGTATTTTAAATTTTTCATAATCTTTTTTTATTTTAATTTAAATGAAATTCTACCAAATACATATCTTCCATTAAACCCAAATTGTGAGGTTCTACGTGAGAAAATAAATTGATCTCCATAATTACTTCCTGTTGGCACCTCATCTGGATATACGTCTAATAAGTTATTAGCTCCAACAGTTAAGCTTAAATTGTCACTAAGAGCATAACCAATAGATAAATCAGTAACTATTTTTTCTCCATATATAACAGGTTCTGCTGCCGATTCAAAATCAGGATCATTTACTTCACCGAAATAAACATTACGTAATAAGAAATTCCAATTACCAGTTTTGTAGTTATTGGTTAAGTTAACTTTTGTTCTTGGCATAGCAGACTCTATAAATCCTTTCGCTCTAGCATCTAAAACTTCTTGACCTAAAACCTCTACGACATCAGTAACTTCAAACTTTCTAAAAGAAGCGGCTAAACTATTGCTAAGTGACCCTTCTCCAATACCCATTTTGTGATCTACAACAACATCTAAACCTGAACTTTCTAAACTATATGAATTCATAAAGAAAGTGGCACTACCTGCTGCTGCATCTGAAAATATCTGTTGTACTTCTGCGTTTTGCCCAGATGCACTATAACTTCTAGTTTGAGAAACTCTATCATCAACATTAACGATATAACCATCAACCGTAAATTTTAAACCAGCAGATGGAACTTTGGCGGTAAAACCAAGACTGTAATTATTTGATGTTTCTTCCTTTAAACCTGGAATACTTAATAATTGTGCTAATCTACTATTATTTGCAAAGGTTCCTACTTCATTCGGCACACCTGCTACAAACAATGTGGCTGTAGCATTAAAATAAATTTGGTGTAAATCTGGCGCTCTAAATCCAGTACTTGCAGCACCTCTAATCGCTAAATTGTCAGACACTTTATAACGTGAAGCCAATTTCCAGTTAAAAGTATCTCCAAAATCATTATAATCCTCATAACGAACAGCTGCACTTAATAAGAAATCTTCTGTTATATCTGCTTCAACATCAAAATATCCAGCATAACTATTTCTGTTTTGATCCAATGCATTTTCTGGTCTATATCCCGGAAACACCTGAGAACCTCCTGGTACTAAACTCCCAAAATAACTATATTGCTTATCTGCATCTGGCGTTGATGCAGTAACTACATCACCATATATATCATAGCTTGCCCAAGAAGCTTCTTCGCCAGCTATTAACTGATAGTTTTCAATTCTGTATTCTGCTCCAAAAGCAACGTTCAAACCTTCAAAAATATCATCATACTTTTTAGAAATATCTAAGTTGGTTGTGTTTTGAGCAAATGAAAATCCTCCAGCTTCAAACTCTCTTGGAGTCGATGCCAAAAGGGTAGCATTTGCGGTGTTTTCAATTGTAAAATCAAAACTATTAGTTCCATAAGTGTTGCTAAAGTCAACATTCCAATCACCTATCATACCCTTAATACCAGCAGCAATAGATTTGTCAATTACTCTTGACCCTATGTGAGGTAAAAATCCGTTTTCAAGAGCTGCTGTAGTTCCTCTACCATCAGTATATGCTGGTCTTCGGAAGAACCCAGCTGAAAGTCCATCTCTAAAACTAACCCCACCAAAAGAATAAAAAGTAGCTCCATTGTCATCAACAGGTAATTCCATGTTCATCATAAATTTACCGCTACGTAATTTAGATTGACCAACTTTCATTCTAAAGTCATCTCTAGATAGTCCTCTTTGTCTCAATTCATATTCAGTAATTGGTTGTGCACCTCCAGGTCCAGCGTCAGAGGCGATAATATCTAAGAAGTCGTCGCCATTTGCAATACCATTATCGTAAACAGACTGTAAGCTAGAATCTAAACTAGCAACATATGCAGATAAAGCACTTGGATTCATGTTGAAAGCTTGATCGTATCCTAACATTCTTGTAGCTACATCAAACATTGTATATATAGGTTGCTGCATAGAATCAGTTCTATTAGTAGCACCTCTATTTTCCATTGAACCTGTGAAGTTTATAAAACCTCCATTTTTACCAAGATCCAATCCATAATTTGCTGAAATCTGAAATTGCTCACCATCAATTCCTCCTTCATCATACTGCTCTGAGTGTTGACTGATGTTTGCTCCAGAGTTTACAAGTAAGTTTAATTCATTAGTGTTTTTTCTTAGAACAATATTGATCACACCAGCAATGGCATCACTACCATATTGAGCAGCAGCACCATCTCTTAGAACCTCAATTCGTTCAATTGCAGCTGCAGGTAATGAATTTAAATCTGTTGCAACAGATCCAGTTCCTACAGTTCCATTAACATTTACTAACGATGATTTATGTCTTCTTTTTCCATTTATCAAAACCAAAACTTGATCAGGACCTAAACCTCTAAGTGAAGCTGGATCCACGTGATCAGTACCATCGGCAACCGTTTGAGGAGTTGATGTAAACGAAGGTGCTACATAGTTTAAAATTTCGTTCACTGTAGTTTGAGGTCCTTGAGTTGTTAATTCTACAACATCAATGACATCAACCGGAACTGGTGAATCGATAACGGTTCTACCTGTACTTCTAGAACCAACTAGCACTATTTCATCTAGTGCAACGCCATCTTCAAGAGCAACGCTAATACTTTGTGCAGAATTAACATTAATCTCTTGGGTTGTAAATCCAACTGAAGATACAACTAAAGTGGCTGGAAAAGCATTAACGTTAATATTAAAGTTCCCATCAAAATCTGTGGTTGTCCCATTTGATGTTCCTTTAACAACAACGTTTGCACCAGGTAATGGATTACCAGTACTTGCTTCTGTAACCGTTCCCGAAACTGTACCTTGTGCAAAAGCACACAACGGAAACATGACCATCAAATACATGAATAGCCTTAAACAGTAAATTTGTTTCATAATAAAATTTTATTGATTAGTAATGCCAAAGTACTAATAATCTATTATCTATGCAACATTTCTTACAATATTGAACTTCGTCAAAAGGTCTTTAGTAATAAATAGCAGAAATAACTGCTTAAAATTAATCTGTAAATCTATTATCTTGTTAAATTTGCACATCTAAAATTTTACTATGTATAGAAGTCATACTTGTGGTGAGTTAAGAATATCACATATCAATAACAAAGTAACCCTTTCTGGTTGGGTTCAAAAATCTCGTGATAAAGGGTTTATAGTTTGGGTAGATTTGCGTGATCGCTACGGAATAACTCAGTTGGTTTTTGATGAAGAACGAACTCCAAAGTCCATCATGGACAAAGCTCAAAAACTTGGTCGTGAGTTTGTCATTCAAGTTAAAGGCACTGTAATTGAGCGTGCTTCTAAAAACCCAAATATACCAACAGGTGACATTGAAATTTTAGTTTCCGAAATGAACATTTTAAATGAAGCTTTGTTACCTCCTTTCACAATAGAGGATAAAACAGATGGTGGCGAAGATATTCGGATGAAGTATCGTTATTTAGATATTAGAAGAAATCCAGTAAAAAACAGTTTAATTTTTCGTCATAAAGTCACGCAAGAAGTCAGAAATTACCTCTCTAAGGAAGGCTTTATTGAAGTAGAAACTCCGTACTTAATAAAATCTACTCCTGAAGGTGCAAGAGATTTTGTTGTTCCATCAAGAATGAACGAAGGACAGTTTTATGCATTGCCACAAAGCCCACAAACCTTTAAACAACTACTAATGGTTGGTGGCATGGATAAGTATTTCCAGATCGTAAAATGTTTTAGAGACGAAGATTTACGTGCAGATAGACAGCCAGAATTCACTCAAATAGATTGTGAAATGGCCTTCGTTGAACAAGAAGATATTTTAAATGCGTTTGAAGGATTAACACGTCATTTACTCAAAGAAGTAAATGGGGTTGAAGTGGAAAAATTCCCAAGAATGCTTTATGATGATGCGATGCGTTTGTACGGAAACGACAAACCAGATATTCGTTTTGGGATGGAATTTGGAGAACTAAATGAGGTCACACAACACAAAGATTTTGGTGTGTTTAATTCTGCCGAATTGGTTGTTGGTATTGCTGTACCAGAAGGCAATACTTATACCAGAAAAGAAATTGACCAACTTATTGAATGGGTTAAACGTCCTCAAATTGGCGCATTAGGAATGGTATATTGCAGATGTAATGACGATGGCAGCTATAAATCATCAGTAGATAAATTCTACGATCAGGATGATTTAGCTAAATGGGCTGAAGTCACTGGTGCAAAAGCCGGAGATTTAATTTGTGTACTATCAGGACAAACAAATAAAGTAAGAGCGCAATTAAGCGCTTTACGAATGGAGCTTGCAGAACGCTTAGGATTGCGTAAGCCAAACGAATTTGCTCCACTTTGGGTTATGGATTTCCCGCTGTTGGAATGGGATGAAGAAACAGAGCGTTATCACGCCATGCATCATCCATTTACTTCTCCAAAACCTGGTCAGCTTGAATTATTGTCTACAAATCCTGGAGATGTAAAAGCCAATGCTTATGATTTGGTTCTAAATGGAAATGAAATTGGAGGTGGTTCTATTAGAATTCACGACAAGAAAACTCAAGCCTTAATGTTTGATTATTTAGGTTTTACTGAAACAGAGGCGAAAGCTCAATTTGGATTCCTTATGAATGCTTTTGAATATGGTGCTCCTCCGCATGGTGGATTGGCATTTGGATTAGACAGATTAGTCGCAATACTTGGAGGTCAAGAAACCATTAGAGATTTTATTGCTTTCCCTAAAAACAACGCAGGGCGTGATGTAATGATTGATGCTCCTGCTCCTATTGATAGCAAGCAACTAAAAGAACTAAATTTAAAACTAGATTTATAAATCTTTGATAAGATATATTTAAAACCTGTCAAGCTTAAAATACCTGACAGGTTTTTTTCATACATTTATTCAATGTCTAAGAAAGAATATGTAAAGCGATTTTTAATTTGGAAATACAAACGTGTTTCCCAACGCAACTTTATTCTTATTCTAAGTGGCATTGTTGGTCTTATCGCTGGTTTAATATCCGTGTTATTAAAGAATATAACCTTTGGAATTTCTTGGTTATTAGAACATACCATAATATTTTCTCAAAACAAGATTTACTTTATTTTGCCAGTAATTGGTTTGACATTGGTTTATTTTTTTGTCAACAAAATTTCAAAAAGACCTTTAGAACCTGCAATACCTTCCATCTTATATGCGCTATCAAAAAAAGATGGTAAAATAGCATCCAATAAAATGGTTTTACCCCTCATAACTGCGCCTCTAACCGTTGGGTTTGGTGGATCAGTGGGGTTATTAAGTCCAGCAATATTTTCTGCGTCTGCTGCTAGTTCAAGTCTTGGGAAATTGCTTCATATCAACCGGAAAACAAGAACGTTACTCATAGGTTGTGCAGCTGCTGGTGTTATTGCAACCAGCTTTAAATCACCACTTGCTGCAGTCATTTTTGCAATAGAAGTTTTTAGCCTCGATTTAACTTTTGCATCATTATTACCTTTGCTTATTGCATCTTTAACTTCAATAATTACATCCTACTTTTTTGTAGGTAATGAAATTCTTTTCAAATTTCAAGTAACAGATACGTTTCAGGTAAAAGACACTTTATTTTATATCGTTTTAGGAGTCGGAACAGGAATTGCTTCTGTTTATTTTTCTAAAATTTACTTTGCCATTTTTGCTTTTTTTAATCGTTTTAATACACGTCTAAAAAAATTAATTGTTGGTGGTTTTGCCATAGGTGTTATGCTTTATTTTATACCACCTTTATATGGTGAGGGGTTTAGTTTTATAAATGATTTACTTGAAGGCAATCACCTTTCTGCAATTGGCACGACACCTTTTGACACATATTTAGATAACATTTGGGTAGTTATCGCATTATTATTTGGTATTACAGTTTTTAAATCAATTGCCATGACCACTACTTTGGCAGCTGGTGGAACTGGTGGAATCATCATCCCAACATTGGTTATGGGAAGCGCCTTAGGGAATGTTGTTGCCAAAATCATTAATAATTTAGGATTTGATTTTCATGTTTCGGAAGCAAATTTCACTTTACTTGGTATGGCAGGACTAATCGCTGGTGTTTTACATGCGCCATTAACAGCCATTTTCTTAATTGCCGAAATTACTGGTGGATATGAATTA
>CAZRDG010000145.1:0-6380 GCA_964598775.1 uncultured Lacinutrix sp. | reverse complement strand
ATTAAAGGCAAAAAGCTTCAAATCTTTAATTCTCAATATTTACATGTAAACTCATCCTTAAAAAAATGTAACCCAGATATGGAGTAATGGTTAAGGCAACGAATAGTGATAAGATCATCGCAATAGACGCTCCAATTGGCATTGGTGCCATATATGGTCCCATTAATCCAGAAACAAATGCCATAGGTAGAACCGAAGCAATGACTGTAAATGTTGCTAATATCGTTGGGTTTCCAACTTCATTAATCGCATATAAAGCTGCTTGTTTAAATGGCAGGCGTTTCATTTTAAAATGCCTATGCATGTTTTCAGCTATAATAATCGAATCATCAACCACAATTCCTGTGACAAATACCAAAGCGAACAATGTAATTCTGTTAAGTGTGTAATCTAGCATATAGTAACTTAACAAGGTTAAAGCGAACGTAATTGGAACTGACAAAAACACTACTAATCCACCTCTCCAACCCATTGCTAACATTACCACAATTGTGACTGCAATAATAGAACCTATAAGGTGTAATAATAATTCTGATACTTTATGCGACGCTGTTTCACCATAATTTCTAGTTACTTCTACGTGGACATCATCTGGAATTAATGTGGTTCGTAAATAATCAACTTTATCTATAATTATTTCCGAAAGTTTCATGGCATCAGCACCTTTTCTTTTGGCTACCGAAATTGTTACTGCTGGATATTCTGATTGATATTCTGAAGCTTTTTCGCTTCCTTTTCCAAATCCCAAACTCACGTAATTTTGCGGCACTTCTGGTCCATCAATAATTTTTGCAACTTGCTTTAGGTAAATAGGTTGATTTTGTTGTACACCAACTACTAAATTTTCAACGTCTGTTACTGATTCTAAAAACTTACCAGTATTCACCAAAAACTCGGTATCATTCTTATCAAAACTTCCCGAGTTCAACTGGCTATTATTCGATCTAATCATTTCAGAAACTGATAAGAAATCCAGTCCGCTGGCAGCTAGTTTGTCTTTATCTAAAACCACCTGTAACTGACGGTTTCTACCACCAATTTTGTTCGTAATGGCAACATCATTTACTTTCTTAATTTCATCTTCTAACTCTTGAGCAATTTGGCTTAATTGGTAATCGTCGTAATTTTCACTCCACAAGGTTAAACCTAACATTGGCACATCGTCTATCGCTCGTGTTTTCACTAACGAAAACGTAACACCTTGAGGCATTTGATCCATGTGTTTGTTAATTTCGTTATATAATTTCACGAAACTGCGCTCAATATCTTCACCAACGTAAAACTGAACAATGACCATTCCTTGTTCTTTCATCGACGTAGAATACACGTATTCAACGCCTTTAATATTCGAAATTAATTGCTCTAAAGGTTTAATTACGCGTGACTCTACTTCCGTTGGACTTGCGCCTGGATAACCTACAAAAATATCTGCCATTGGCACGTCAATTTGCGGCTCTTCTTCACGCGGAATTAAAAACGAACTATATACACCAACTACCATAAACACAATCATTAACAAGACTGTTAACTTTGATTGCATAAAGATTTTGGCTATTTTACCTGCGATTCCTTCTTTCATTTTAAATATATTTTGACGTTTTATTAGGCTTATAAGTTCAATATTTTTTTTGGCATTTATGCTTACAAAAAAAGTGTTTCATATTATCTCTTTAACGTAACTTTTTAATTATTGAATTGATATTTTTGCTCCATTAAACAGTTTCCCTTCAGCTTGAATAATGTACGCTTCGTCAGCATTTAAACCAGATAAAACTTCTACCTGATTACCAAAGGTTCTACCCAAACGCAACCAACGTAACATGGCTGTATTACTCTGACTTACAGTATATACTCCAGATAACTGTCCATTCGTGACAATAGCTTCTTTTAGAATTAAAACCATAGATGTATTTGCTTTTCTTTCAACTGGAAATTGAACTGTTGTAAACATTCCTGATAAGATGTTGGCATCTGTTTTATCTAAATCTATTTTTACTAAATATTGTCCACCAGTGTTTTTTGCAGATGAACTAACTTCTTTAACCATTCCTGTAATCGTTTGGTTAATTGATTTCACTAAAACATCGACTGTTGTTCCTGTTTTAATCTCTGAAATTTCAGTTTCAGGCACCATAGCCATCACTTCAAAATTACCTGGTGTTTCAATACTGATTAATGGTACTCCTGGATTTGCCATATTTCCAGCTTCAACATTTTTACTTGTCACTATTCCACTAAATGGAGCAGTAATATTGCTATAGGTAAATTGCGCATTCACTTCGTTTTTCATCTGGTTAGCAGCATCTAAACGCGCTTTTGCCATTTCAAAATTAGCAGTTATATCATCCATTTCTTTTTGTGATGCACTATTGTTTGCAAACAAGCTTTTAAAACGATTATAATCTTTTTGGGCATTGTTAAAAGCAGCAGTAGCTTCTGTTATTCCTGCATTTACTTGTGCTTTTTTAGCTTGTAAGTCAGCATTATTAATTGAGACTAACAATTGTCCCTTTTTTACTTTATCGCCAACATTTACATGTACTTGATTTACATAGCCCATCATTCTGGTGCTTAAATCTGCACTGTTGTTCGCTTGGATTTTTCCACTAACTGATAAAAACGGAGTATTACTATTAGATTCTACTTGGTTGACTTTTACATTAATAGCAGGTAAAATATCTGAAACAGATCTTTTATCTTCACTTCCACAACTAGCTATTAATAAAGTGATAGATACTGTTAGGATTGTATATGTTTTTCTCATCTTAAAAAATTATTCTTTTGTTAAAAATTGTAGGTATGCTTGCGCATAATTGTATTCAAAAATGGTTTGATAATATTCTAATTGTTTTCGCGCATATTGTGTTTCAGCTATTAATAAATCTGTCGTTTTTTCAAGTCCTTCTTTAAATCTATTGGTTCTAATTCTTAAGGATTCTTCAGATTGATCTAAAGCTAAGGAGGTTAATTTTAGTTTATTTTCAGCATCGGTAAACGCTCGTTTTGCTTTGTTTAATTCTAGATTACTTTGTGAGATATATTGTGTGTATTCTAATTTAGATTTTTCGAATTCAGCTTTACTTTTTTGCATTTTCCCAAAACGTTTTGAGCCTTGAAAAATATCCCAAGTTAATTGGGCTCCAAAAATATAACCATTGGCATCACCTTGGAAAATTTGGTCATCGTATAATTCGTAACTCCCAAAAGCATTAAGTCTAGGTAGAAATGACATTTTATCTGCCTTATTCATTGCTTCGTAAGCATTTGATGCCAATTGCATTGCTTTGATATCAGAACGATTTTCAGAAATGGTCTTATCTTCAATTGTAATGGTTGAAACTGCTAATTCGTCTTTTGGTGCATAAATCACGTAGGTTTCATCATTCATTAGATAGGAAAGATAATTAGAGGTATTTTGTACATTACTTTTTGCTAATTGCAATTGGTTTTGAACTTCAGTTAAGCGAACTTCAACATTCAACACATCAGCACGTTGTAAATAACCTTGTTTAAAGCTATCATCTGCTAATTTTTTATTGGCATTTGCAGCTTCTAATGCTTTTTCAAGTACATCAACTGCTTTATAAGCTAACTGTAATTGCATATAGGCTTTGTCTACTTCAAATGCTAAATAGTCCTGTGTACGCTCTGTTTTTAAAGACATTGCTTCCATTGTAGATTTGGCAGCCTTACGTTGAAACAAACCATCTAAATTGATTAATGGTTGCTGAATTTCAAGCCTGGTCGCATAGTTTTCAATCTGCGAAGGATCATTTAATAATACTGGATTAAAATCTGTTTGCGTTAAAATTTCTTGATTTAATTTAGACCCAAAAGCCATTAACGGATTTGTAGTAGCAATTGCTGTATGACTTGCTGAAATGTTTGGTAAAAATACTGCATTTGTTTGCCTGTAATCCGCTTTAGCTTGATTAAATTCTTCCTCAGAAATTTTAATGCTTGTATTGTTTACAGCCACTTTAGTTAAAACTTCTGTTTTTGAAATAGACACTATATCTTGAGCTTGTAATGACATAGTGAGTGCAAAAAGAAATAGAGGTATATAAATATGTTTTTTCATTAATTATAAATTTACAATGCAAATGTACGTTAGATAAAAACCTAAGTCAGTAACAAAGGTTACCAACTAAAAAAGGCATCTATAATAAATTATAAATGCCTTTTATATGTTAATCAATCAACTTAGAAGTTATTGATAAGAATTTCATTTAAAAACTAATTCTTTATCCATTTTTTTGTATCACAACCTTCTAAAAATTATTTCAATATTGTATTTATAGTAATGTTTTAGTAATTGATTAATATGATTTGAACAGAAGTTATATGTTAATTTATTAAATAAATTTCTGGTAATCCAGCTTCTTTTAATAACACATTATAATCTTTAATATCCACTTTTTTAATGGATTCAAGATCATTTTTATGACCATTCCAAATGGCTAGATAATCTTTAGCCACATCTCTAGTACCTTGCGTTACAGGCAAATTCCCTTCGTCTATAGAACCTATGAAATCTTTAAACTTAATGAGTAGTCGCGCTTCAAATTGATAGTTATGTTGTTGAGTTCGAAGCTCTTTTTGTAATATTCTTGAAATCCATTCATCGATAGTATTATTTAATGCATTGCCTTGAGAGACTACTTTATCGTCTTTGGAAACCTTTAGAATAAACTCAAGCTGTTCTTTAACCTGACGCAAGTCTCTTACTCCTTTTGACATTTCTGTCGCACCATTGAAAACGGACTCAGAAATCTGATACCTTTCTATATAAGCTTCTGCCACGTTTGGAATACTATTTAATAAACGTGGATCGATGCTAATAACAAAATCTTGTGTTTGTTCAAAACTTCCTATTTTAAGTTTTACTTTATAATTTCCTGGAGTTGCATCGTAAGCACTTAAATTTCGGCTCGTAGCGACCAATTCTTTAATACAATCATAACGTCCAATCTTCATGTTCCATTGATAGCGATGAGCACCGACACTTCTTTTTAATTGCGGTCGCAGATAAGCATCACATTCTGTTTTTGGCTTATTGCTGTACTCTGAATGAATGACCTTGCCTGTTTCATCCATAATTTCAATAGACATTGGTAAATCTTGATCAATAGCCTTGTTCAGCACATAATTGATTTGAACACCTGAAGGCGGATTTTCACCAAAGCCTTCATCAGCGCTATAAGCAATGGATAACTCTGTGCTTGTCTCACGTGGTTTATAAAGGTAATAGTCTGCTTCTGCAACCTTTTGTGAAATTTCATGCAAAGGCGTAAGATCGTCCAAAATCCACAATGATCTTCCTTGTGTTGCAACGACTAAATCCTTACGCTTTACACGTAAATCAGTAATTGGTACTTCAGGTAAATTGTTTTGCAAAGGTAGCCATTGCCTACCATCATTGAAGGAAACAAAAACGCCTGTTTCAGTTCCTGCATACAATAATCCTTTTCGGTCTGGATCTTCCCTTACTGTTCGTGCAAAAGTATTATTAGGGATTCCATTTACAATTTTTTCCCAAGTTGCACCATAATTAGTTGTCTTATATATCTGTGGTGTAAAATCGTTCAACTTATATCCCGCTGCTGCAAAGTACGCTGTTGCAGGATCATGTGGAGATGGTTCTACAACATTAATAATTGTTTCTTTTAATCCTTTTGGAGTAACATTAGTCCAAGTTTGCCCTCCATCTTTCGTTAAGTGTACCAAACCATCGTCAGACCCAACCCAAATAACACCTTCTGTAATTGGTGACTCTTCAATGTTGAAGAGGTTATTATAGCTTTCGGCAGTTATTTGCTCATTAGAAATTGGAAACCCACCTTTACCTTGATGATCTTTATTGTTTCGTGTTAGATCTTCACTAATCACCTGCCATGTGATGCCTCTATCAGTAGATTTCATCATATACTGTGATCCATAGTAAATCACAGATGGATTATGCGGCGACACAATTACAGGTCCATTCCAATTGGCACGATATTTTAGGTTTTTAGGTTGTTCTCCACTAACACGTTCTGGATAAGGACGAACCATGCGCGTATTGTCTATATCTCTATCCCATTCCACAAAATTACTAGCAAAATAAGTTGAGTATACATACCTTGGATTATCTGGATCTAAGGCAACGGTTGAAGATTCACCGGCTCTCATAATATTCCAATGCATTTCCCCAATACCACTATCTTCTACTCTACTATCTATAGCAATGGTACTGTTATCTTGCTGCCCAGAGTATACACGATAAGGATATTGATTATCTGCAATAACTCGATAGAACTGTCCTGTTGGTTGATTCATTAATGTAGACCAACTCTCTCCTCCGTTAAAAGTGACGGATCCGCCTCCATCGTTTCCATTAA
>CAZRDG010000144.1:0-6394 GCA_964598775.1 uncultured Lacinutrix sp. | reverse complement strand
ATTAAAACCATTTACACTGCCATTAATGTTGGAGGTGATATTGGTAACTTCCACACAACCTTGAGCCAAATTATTTTCAATGAGCTGTTGCGCTGTGAAAGAATCGTCAACTAATATATTTTGCGAATTGATAGTACTTATGCTAAAACAAAAGAGTAGTAACAGAAACTGTGTAGAGCAGTGGTAAAGCCTATCAATGGTACGTTGAATTTTTTCTTGTTTCGGTTGCAATGGATATAATTTGGGTTATACCTGCTAAAAATAGAAATAAATCGATGAAATACAATAAATAATCGATGAAATACACTTTAATTTAACATTTGAGACAGAAATTTCAATAAAGTAATGTCGTGAGTCATGAATTCTATTGAAAAAACAACTAACGTTTCAAAGTGAAATGACTCTTAAAAACTCGTCCATCTTGGAGTTTTACATGAAACCAATAATCGCTTGACGGCATTGGTTGTCCATTAAAGGTGCCATCCCAACCAATTCCTGTTGGTGATAATTGCTTAATGAGTTTACCATAACGATCAAAAATATAGACAATACTTTCAATTTGCGAGCTGTGATTTAAGCCATATACTTGCCATGTATCATGATAACCATCACCATTAGGAGTTAGAAATTTTGGGAAGCCGATTACAGATACGATATCTTCAACAATGCCACAGTTGTTTTTATCTCTTATATAAACAGTATGTAATCCTGGCGGCACATTTTCAAACATGTTGCTATCTTGATATGGTCCATTGATATTGTTAAGGGAATATTCGTAATCGCCTTCACCTGAAACAAAAATAGTAATCATGTTATTTGAAGTAGCATCAACCACTTCAATATCATCAATTGTTGCAATGTTTGAAGGCAGCACAGTAATAATTCTATCTTTAGAACAGCCATTAGTATTGGTTACTGTTACAGAATATGTTCCAGGAGCATTAATCTCTATCTCATAAGTGTTTTCACCAGTTGACCAGTCAAAGGTATAGTCGTTAGGGTTTCCAGAAATTAAACCAGCATTTAATGTTATGGTTTCTGGGAATGTATTTAAACAATAAATGGTTTCATCTTCAACTTCAATATTTGGAAGTTGGTAAACAGTTAAATCAACCTCATTTATGCCATAGCAGGCATTGTTATTTTCGGCACGAACAAAAATAGTTTGAAAATAAGCAATGGTGTTTGTGTAATTTAGAGGCAAAGGATTGACCTCCAATAAGGCATCCTGAGCTGTCGCATAATAATTAAGTGTAACACCTGTTGGTGTTCCACCTAAAACAGTTGTATTAGCCTGAGATAGATCAAATTCATAAAATCCATCTTCAATACCATCATCATCGCATGTAAAAAGAGCTGCGTCATTTACAGTTGTAGCACTAACATCTAGTGTTAGTTCTGCAAGTCTCGAACATCCTGTAATATCATTTACAATTCTTACATGAATAATTTGAGGGTTTACAGTATTACTAAATGAAGAGCCATCTATTTCATTGATATCACTTTGAGCATCAGCTAACGATAGATAGAAATGTGTTGATAGATCTGGTGTACTCGCAGTCAATGCATCATGAGCTTCAGTTAAATTAAATAAAGTGAAACCGTCAGGATTTCCGTCATAATCACATTGAAACAATAAAGCATCAAAAACAACAGGAAGGGGATTTATAATCAAACTGAAGGAGGTTGTATCATAGCAATTCACGTTCAATACATTCTCTATTCTCGCAAAAATTTGCTGGGTATTTGGCACAGTATTGTAATAGGTTGTTGGTAATGTATTGGCACCAGAATCAGCGTCTAATTGAGATGCATGATAAGTTATATTGTATGCTGAAGCATCTTGAGATCCAAGCACAATTGCATCTATATCCGAAAGATTAGTAGTAACTTGTCCATTGGTGTCATCTCCATCACTATCATTATCACAAACTTCAATATTTGTAATTGCGTTTGCAGTTGGTGTGTTGAATACTTCAATATTAAATGATGTTGTGTCAAAACAATCTGACGAATCATTATTTTGAATTCTTATGTAAATCATTTGAGGATTGCTAACAGTTAGGTAAGGCATTGTTAATGCATTGACATTATTTAGAGCGTCATCTGAACTTATAAAATATTGGACATTATATGACGCAGCATTTTGCGTCCCTATTACTGTTGCATCATATAAGGCGTTAAAATCAAAACTAAAAAAACCGTCGTTATTGTCATCACAAACCTCAAGGTCTGCAATTGCATTGGCAGTAGGTAAATTATGCACAATTAAATTGAACGAATTAGTGTCATAACAATCGGTATTCTGATTGTTTTCAATTCTAACAAAAATTTCTTCTTGATTTGGAGTTAGGTTGTAGTAAGGGCTAGCAATTGGATTGGCACCTGAATCTGCATCAAGTTGTGTATGATGGTAAGTAACGTCAAATAATGTTGGGTCCTGGCCATCTAAAACTAAATTATCTAAAGCTACTAAGTTTGTTTCTACTTGGCCATTTTGTTGATTTCCATCTGTATTATCATCACAAACTTCAATGTCATTTAAAGGTGTAGCTGTTGGAGTATCGAACACTTCAATAAAAAAGGAAGTTGTATCAAAACATCCATTATAGCCTATATTTTGAATTCTAACGAAAATTTCTTGAGGGTTACTTGAATTTATATAAGGGCTAATAATTTCATTTATATTATTATCAGCATCAGCTTGGGATTCAAAATATTTGACTTCAAAAACTAATGGGTCTTGAGCTCCCAAAACTTCAGCATCTTTTGTTGTAAAATCAAACGACCATAAACCATCATTATCATCATCACAAATATTAATATCTGCAACTGAGTTTGCTACAGGCACCTCAAAATAAGTCACTAAAGCTTCACCATCAAACGTTTCACAAGCGCCATTATTGAATTCAATGTGCAAGGTGTAAAGTCCTGGATCTGAAACCACTAAATCAAAATCTGATTCAGCAAGCAAAACACCATCTTTCATCCAAGTGTAAACAGCTCCCGGAAAATCTTGATAACCTAAGGTATACGTTTCACCAATACATAAAGATAATTCTGTAGAACTCACGCCATTTTGAATGATGTCAATCTGATCGTTAAAAAACGAAACAATAAAAGGCGGTAAACCTTGTGTGGAAACATTAGGTGATAGATCTATAGCATTGTGTATGTAATTCGCCGCCGCACCAAGTGCATTCGGATTATCGATTACTCCTAAAAATGGTAACCCAATGACGTAATTAGCACTTAATGCTCTATAAATTTTACCATCTGGACCTAATTGCAATGAACCTCTATATAATTGACGTTGATCTAAAACAAATTGAGATGCTTGAATATCAGCGGCTTCTAAATCAAATTGCGTTAATATAGATTCATGCACATTGGCTGGGTCTGTTGCACCTTGGTTATTACTTGAATGTACATAGAGTCTCAAACTGTTTTGAGAAAATTCAACACCGTAAGCAAAACGAGAAAACCCTGTTATATTTAAGGTTTGTTGATTTGATATAACTCCTGTGGTAGCATCAAAATCGAATAAATATAATCCTCCTTGCATATTTGCAGAGACAAATTTGGTGCCGTCTGGAGATACTTTAATTTGACCTCTAGGATCATCAAAACCACCAGATGGATTCGGAGGAAATGAGGAAACAATAGAATTTGTATTTACACCAATAGTAGATACTTCAAAGGCATGATAAGAATTAAAAACACCTGGTCCACCATCAGCAGTTGAGTATGTAATTACCCAAATGGATTCTGAAGCGCAATCTTTTAGTACTGCTGTAATTTTTTCAGAGCAATTTTGTAATAAATTGATATTTTTTAAAGTGATATCACCAAGACCTCCATCAAGCGTCATATCTACGATGGAGTAATTAAAACCAAAATCCGGATCAGCAGCGTTAATACTTGTGTCTACTGTAAAAATGAAATAAATGGTATCATTGCCTGGTTGAGGAACTACTAAGGCTGATTGCGTACTTGAAGAATCTCCAAACAACCCTGAACCATTAGGCATAAGTTGATGATTTCTGTTATACACTAAACTACCATCTGTGTAAAAGAGCAAGTCACCATTTGTGTCAGAAATACTTGTACAACCTTCTAAAGTGCTTAACTGTCCACCATTAACTGACCCAATTAAACTGCCGGTATTGTCAAACTGAATGCCTGCATTCTGGCCAAAATACCAGTTTGCGGCTTCGTTTTGAGCTGATAAATTAACCCAAAGTATGAGGGAAACTATGAGGAGAATCTTTTTCATTTACAAGCAATGTAGCTTATAAATATATCATAAATCTCGCTTTTTTAATAATCTGTACGATAAAAAGACAAAAATTGCAGTCCAACCTAACACAATAACAAGCTCATACCAATGCAATGCATAATCGTATGCAATCTCAGTTTTGTCTGGAAATTTTGACATTACAATACGTTGAACAGGTTGTTTTATCAAGTTATACATAGATTTTAATGGGAAAAAGTTTTGAATCTTTTCGGCAAGCTCATAACTACCTTTCCAAGTTATTAGGCCAAAAATTATCCATTCTAAAATATAGTCTACAAATAGAAACGCTAATGCAAATGCAGAACGTTTTGCCAACATTCCTAAAAATAAACAGAAAGAAAAGAATCCAACCAATTTTAAAAAGTATCCAAGAAGATATTCTGTTTCTCTGAAAATGATGTTTATTTCAGTATAACTAGAATAGTATAAACCTATGAGTAGAGATATTAAAAAAAGTAAAATTGTTGCAACTAAAGAGAAGAACACAATAGTATAGAACTTTGAAAGGATAAACTCTTTTTTGCTTAAGCCATCTATAAGGTTCTGCTTTATGGTTTTGTTACTGTATTCATTGCCAATCATACTCACTACCACAATGGCAAAGAAAAACTTGAATTGCGAGGCAAAAAATGTCGTAATATGCCAAATGATTGGGAAATTATAAATACCTAATTCGCCAAGTTCTAAGGTAAAAAATCCAAAGAAATTTATTTTTATGGATGATAAAATTAGAACTGTAAAAGGTAATACAAAAGATATAAATATGAGTACTTTACTCGTTCTGTTGAGTAAAAGTTTTTGTAATTCTAGTTGTAAAAGACGTAGCATTTTTGATTGATTTTAGTTAGTTATTGTCTGTTAATTGCAAGAATTGTTCTTCTAAACTTTCCTTACGTTTTACAAGATGTGAAAGCGTAATGCCTTTTTCAAACATGAGCTGGTTAAAGGCGGCAGCTTCCATTGGGTCATTTAAAAATGCTGTTATCAAACCTTCTGCCACTTTAACCTTTCCAAAAGTATCATCCTTTTCAAGGATACTTAAAAGTTCGTCTTTTTTGTCGGTTTTTAATTCAAAAAAGCCGTGACTAGAAATCATTTCATCAACGCGACCAGAATATAATTTTACACCTTTTCTTAAAACAACAACGTGAGTACATACTTTTTCAACTTCGTCTAAAAGGTGAGAGGCTAAAAGTATGGTTGTGCCTTGGTTGGCTATATCTTTAATGATTTGTCTAATTTGATGAATTCCCTGAGGATCCAAACCATTGGTTGGTTCGTCAAGAATTAATATCATTGGATCGTTCAATAAGGCAGAAGCAATAGCCAATCGTTGTTTCATTCCTAATGAATAGGTTTTAAACTTGCTGTTCTTTCTATCTGTTAATCCTACGATTTCTAGTTTTTCATCTATTTTTTTGAGATCAACCCCTTTTATTTTACATACTAATTTCAGGTTATCATAACCAGACATGTATGGATAAAAGTTTGGGTTTTCAATGATAGCGCCAACTTTTTTAAGCGCATCATGCGTGGTGATACTACCATCAAACCACTTAAAATCTCCTGAAGTTTTATTTACAACGTTTAAAACAATACCTAAAGTGGTAGATTTTCCACTACCATTTGGGCCGAGTATTCCGTAAACATTGCCTTTGTTTATTGTAAATGAGAGGTCACTTACAGCTGTTAGATAACCAAACTTTTTTGTAAGGTTACTGATCGTTAAAATTGGTTCCAAATTATTAATTTGATTGATTAGTTATAAAAGTAAGACGAAAGCCTCGGTTTTTTGTTACAGATAAAATTAATTGTTTTAAATTCGAATAAGTCAAAATACCATGGACGATTTAAAAATTTCTAAAAAAAAACCCTCATATCCAGTTTCAGATAAGCTGAATACTTACTTATCTGAATATAATAGAAATATCAGGATTCCTATTTCTTATGATGACTTATTACGCTTTCAAGGATCGGTTGTTGTGTATGTTAAAAATGACGAAGATACACTGTGGATTCGGGTTTACTATAGCCAATTTGAACGTGAGGAAATCGATCTCAGCCTTAAAAAAGTATATACTATTTTACATTCTG
>CAZRDG010000143.1:0-6429 GCA_964598775.1 uncultured Lacinutrix sp. | reverse complement strand
AAACTTAATAACCCTGTTTTAGTAATGACATGCCATTCAATAATATTTAAACCTTGTTTAGCCAATCGTCTCCATGCTCCAGCATTAGCTTCATGATCTTGACAAGACACGATAATGTCGTCACCTTCTTTCCACATTGGGCTTAAGGCATTGGCAAGTACATAGACGTTTTGTGTTGTTGATGGACCAAAATGAATTTCAGATTCATCCACGTTTAAGTAATTAGCCATTCTTTTGTACGAATCATCCATTAAATTTCCGGCTAGGGTTGAGGCTGGGTAAGGATAATTCACCTGAACTTTGTTTTTTAAATAAAAGTCAGTCAACCGGTTAATGACTTGTTTGCAAGGGTAAGAACCGCCAGCGTTTTCAAAAAAAGCCCAACCTTGAAGGGTTGGTTCAGTAAATGCTGGAAACTGCGTGCGAATAAATTTTAAATCGAGGTTCATGGACGTTTTCAATTAAAAAACCAAGATAGTAAAAGCAAAAGGAATTTACGACTATGAATTTAGCATCAAAGAAACTTAATTTTCACTTTCAACACTAATACCATCTATTTTTAGATTACTCTGAATATCATTATAACAATGAATAGGGTTATTGCAATTGCCTTTATGAGCTAAATAACCGAAAGAATGATTGGCACCGATGGTTTCTTTATAAACAATATATTGGCAGCCATCTATAGATAGAATTTCTACGTCATCTTCCTTAATCGAATGCAGCATTTGTTCAGTTTCACTTTCAAGCGTGGTATCCTCTTCTTTTTGAACGCTTTGCTCGCAGCTGCTGAACATTAAAATGCAAAGAGATGCTAGGAGTATTAAATTTAGCTTCATAGCGTTTATTTTATTCATCAATATTTTCTTCCATGGTGTGATATACATTTTGTACATCATCATCTTCTTCTAATTTTTCAAGCAGTTTTTCAACATCAGCAGCGGCTTCAGCATCTATTTTTTTTGTGACTTGTGGGATGCGTTCAAAGCCAGAAGATAAAATTTCAATATTATTATTTTCTAGATAAGCTTGAATTTTACCAAAACTTTCAAAAGGAGCATAAATCATGACGCAGGTTAACTCGTTTCCATCTGCATCTTCTTCGGTGTCTTCAAACACTTCTTCAACACCAAAATCTATAAGTTCAAGCTCTAATTCTTCTAAATCTAACCCATCACTTTTTACCTTAAAATTACAAGTATGATCAAACATAAATACCACAGAGCCAGATGTGCCTAAACTACCATCGCATTTATTGAAATAGCTTCTCACATTAGCTACCGTTCGTGTGTTGTTATCTGTAGCTGTTTCTACTAATACTGCAATGCCATGAGGTGCATAACCCTCAAAAACCACCTCTTTATAATCACCTTGATTTTTATCGCTCGCACGTTTTATGGCGCGTTCAATATTTTCTTTAGGCATGTTTATAGACTTTGCATTCTGAATAACTGCACGAAGTCTGGAGTTACTATCAGGATCAGGACCACCTTCTTTTACTGCCATCACAATATCTTTTCCAATACGAGTAAAGGCCTTGCTCATTGCAGACCATCGTTTCATTTTACGTGCTTTACGAAATTCAAAAGCTCTTCCCATAATTTAAAAATGTAGATTCTGTTATTACGACAAAAATAATAATGCTTATTACAAAAACAAACTATTCTTCAACTTCAACTATAGCTTCTATGGCTTCAGCTAATTCAAAGTCTTTTTCTGTTACACCATGAGCACTATGAGTAGATAGCGATATAGTAAGCACGTTATATACGTTGCTCCAATTTGGATGATGGTTTAAGGCTTCGCATTCAAAAGCAATTCTGCTCATGGCACTAAAGCAGTCTTTAAAATTTTCAAATTCAAATTCCGCATGAATGGCGTCATCATAATAATCCCAATCTGGGAAGTGAAGCATGCGTTGTTCTATTTCATCAGTGGAAAGTTTTGGCATAATATGTTTTTTTTTGTTCTTAAATTTAATGAATTAAAGTGCGCAAATCAATTAAACTTCCAATTCTTGTAAAATCTCTGTGCTTTTAATTTGTAAATGCTTTGGAAGTTTGTTGTCTTTGGGCAATACTGCTAAATAGCGTTCGTCATTTGTAGTGTAAACATGTTTGTAAATGGGTTTGTAATCACCTAAAGAATTGATTATATCACTAATAAACTCATCGTGATGCACCAAGTCTGTGCTACCTAAGTGAAACACACCATATTTATTTTGATTGATGATGTAATGGATTTGCTGCGTCAACTTATTATCTGATGTCACATTCATAACCAAATTAGGAAATACTTCAATAGGCAATTTTTCTTTCAGCAATAATTTGATTTCATCAACTCGCGGCGAGAATGCACCAAAAACCATAGGGAGTCTTAAAATGACAATTTTCATTTTTGGTAATCGTAAGAGCATATTCTCGATTTTTATCTTGAAATGACCATAAACACTGTTGCTAAGGGTTTTGTCATACTCATAACTTGGAAACTTGCTGTATGCATCAAACACATTGGCTGAAGACAAAAATATTAGTCGAGCTTTGTTTTGTAATATGTATTCTGAAATATGTTGATGTGCTATAATTTGCGCTGAAAAATCACCTCTTAATGACGAAATTATAATAGTTGGTTTAATAGTATTTAGAATTTCAAATACATCATCTTCTTCAATGTTATATTGAAAGAAATGTTGATTGTTTTCAAGCGTCTTATTGTTAGTATTGTAAGTGCCAAAAGTTCTAAAATAGGAGCAAAGCTCTTTGTAAATAGCATTGCCAATAAAGCCACTTGCTCCTAAAATTAGAATTCTTGCTTTTTGTTTTATTTGAGGCATGGATATTTAAAAAATAGAAAGTTTGGTCTTGGTTGTAAATTGCTCCAGTGCTTTCATTCCTAATAACGAATTTCCTCTTTCATTTAATCCTGGCGACCATGTTGTAATGGTGAAATGATTTGGAAGCAAAGCGATGATGCCACCACCAACACCACTTTTCCCAGGTAATCCAACTTCAAATGCGAATTCACCTGCTTCATCATAAAAACCGCAAGTAAGCATTATGGCATTGATTCGTTTTGCTTGACTTGAGGTTAAACGTTGTTTTTGCTGTAAGCATTTCCCATGATTAGCGAACATAAAAAAAGCATTGGATAACTGCTCGCATGTCATCTCAATAGAACATTGATGAAAATATAAATCTAATACTTCATCGACATCATTTTCCAAATTATTAAATGCTTTTAGCAAATTTGCTGCTGCATAATTCCCGAAACCTGTTAGGCGTTCAGACTTTGCCACATTGTAATTAAAATCTATGGTATTGTCATTGGCCAAATCACGAACATAATCTAAAAAGACTTGTTTTGGGTTTTTAAAGTGAGATACCATCATGTCAGCAACCACTATGGCTCCAGCATTTATAAAAGGATTTCTTGGAATGCCATTTTCTAATTCCAAAAGGGACAGGTGATTGAACGGGTTTCCAGAAGGCTCTACATCCATGCGTTCCCACATATCATCTTTGTGAATGGGTAACATTAACGCCAATGATAGTGCTTTTGAAATACTTTGAATTGAAAAGGGTACATTCCAATCTCCTGTAGCATAAGAATTTCCATCGATATGCTTGACATGTATACCAAAATTTTGAGGATCAATATTAGACAATTCCGGAATGTAAGATGCAACTAAACCTCTGTTTACATCAAGTTTTAAATCCCTATGAATATCCTCAATAACACTTTGGAAATCTATCATGTACTAACCTTTATAAAAAGGCAGTTTTACAACGGTTGCTGGAACTGCGTTTTTTCTTATTTGTATATGTATTTTACTGCCGATATCAGTAAATACTGATGGCACATAACCTAAACCTATTCCAATGCCTAAACTTGGACTCATGGTACCTGAGGTTACTTCACCGATTTTGTGTCCATTACCATCAACGATATCGTAACCATGACGAGGTATACCACGCTCATCCAACTCAAAAGCAACTAATTTGCGTTCTGGTCCGCGACGTTTTTGATCTTCAAGAGCTTCAGAATTAGTAAACTCTTTAGTGAATTTTGTAATCCATCCTAAACCAGCTTCAATAGGAGAGGTTGTATCATCTATATCATTTCCATAAAGGCAATAACCCATTTCAAGTCTTAAAGTATCACGAGCTGCTAAACCAATAGGTTTTATACCATAAGAAGCTCCTGCTTCAAACACCTTATCCCAAACTTGTTTTACTTCACTATTTTTACAGTAAATTTCAAATCCACCACTTCCTGTATAACCGGTTGCAGAGATAATTACGTGTTCTATACCAGCAAAATCGCCAACAATAAAATTGTAAAATTTAATAGCTGATAAATCATGACTAGACAAACTTTGCATAGCTTCAACAGCTTTTGGACCTTGAATGGCTAACAATGAATAATCTTCTGATAAATCTCGCATTTCTGCGCCAACATCATTTTTAGACTGAATCCAGTTCCAATCTTTTTCAATATTACTAGCATTAACAACTAAAAGGTATTGCTCATCTTTTATCATGTAAACAATCAAGTCATCTACAATACCACCATCATCATTAGGTAAACAACTGTATTGCGCTTTACCTGTTGAAAGTTTACTCGCATCATTACTTGTCACTTTTTGAATTAAAGCTAATGCATTCGGTCCTTCAATTAAGAATTCACCCATGTGAGAAACATCAAAAACACCAACACCATTTCTAACGGTTTCATGCTCTGCGTTTACACCTTCATATTGTACTGGCATATTATAGCCAGCAAAAGGTACCATTTTTGCTCCAAGTGCTTCGTGAGTAGAAGTTAATGCTGTATTTTTCATCTGTAGTCTAATAAATTTTAGTGTCACAAAACTACATAAATTTTACGTTAAACTATTTATAAAATTATCTTTTGAAAACAGTTTTAGATATGATTATTATGAGTGAATGATTAATCCTTAATTTTTTGGCTTTAAAATGTATGAGCTTACTGCAACCGAATCTATTTTATTTCTTGAGTAATACACTGGAAAATATTGATCTTTAGCCCAAGGTTCAAATAAATTACTGTAAAATGGGCTGTCAGGATCTCCAGATTGTCCTGGACCATTAGTACCAATAGCAGCATCCCAATCACCAGTATTAACTATCATTCTAAATGAAGCACCACTACTTTGATTATTATTTCCTCCTGTTGAGCCAGGTGTATATGAGTTACCACCACGAGGTATTGGCCCTAAATTCAACTTGCTTTTTGTGATTTCATCAACTGAAGCACTAAGCGCATGAGCCATATAAGAATGTTTAAATTTTTCTTGACCATATTGCCATTTACTCATATCAGGGCCAAGATTAGTTTCTAATTGATTGACAGCATTTTCAAACGCATCTTTTAAAAATAAATCTCTACTAATTGTAGCATTGGTTTCAAAATTTGAATCTGGATTTTCAATGAAATCGATGATGGTTTTCATCTGAAAATATAAAATATTATCATTGACTGATTCTGGTACAAAATACTTTCTCGCTGATATTTTTATTTCGTTTTCCCAAGCTACATAAATAGCAGCTTCAATGGAGTTTGGTTCTAATTTATAATCCCATTTAGATAAAAGATTTTGAGCTTCAGCATTTTTACCAAGCAAAGATAAATTCTTCAAATACGGGATTAGAGTTCTCGCTGGAATAGATAAGTAATCTACTTGCAAGGCTTTCATATCTTCCATTGTCATTTTTATACCAGAGCTTAGCACTTCACTCACGCGTTCACCACGATAAGGATCTGACCAAGAATAGCCGATAGCATTCCAATGTGTATAATCGTCAGGTGTTACATTTTCATTTGCAGTGGCTATAAAACCCTTTCCAGGATTGTATGCATTTGGTTTTTCAATAATAGGTAGGTAGCCATCCCATTCGTAACTGCCATCGCCTGGAACCGGAACCATGCCACTAAAATTGTTACGAATTGGAGCAATGCCAACTGCTTGCCAGCCAATATTTCCTTCTTTATCTGCCCAAATCATATTTTCACCTGGAATATGACTATAGTTACAAGCTTCACGAAATTCTTCCCAAGTTTTTGCTTGATCCATTCGTAAAGAGGCTAGGTAAGGAGAACCTCCTGGCTCTAACCAAGCGCATCGAACAGCATAGGCTTTTAAGTTCTCTTTGTCTATATAAGCTACTGGTCCATGTTGCGTATAATATAAATCGACGCTTACATCATCCTGACCTTTAACTTTTATGGTTTCTGAGATAATGTTCATATCAACCCAATTGTCTTTGTATTTATACTGATTTGGATTCTCTGGATTTAAATCATAAACATAAAGGTCTTCACCATCTGTCTCAAAAACGGTTAGTCCCCATGTACCATACTCGTTATGACCTATAGAAATACCAGGAATTTCTGGTTCGCCACCTCCAA
>CAZRDG010000142.1:0-6456 GCA_964598775.1 uncultured Lacinutrix sp. | reverse complement strand
GTAATATATTTACGGCTACGATAAATGGACAAACACTAGGATCTACAATTAGTTACGCATGTAAGTTTGCGTTTGCAGGAGGTTTGGCTGTTACCAAATATTTTAGTTACGAAGTTGGTGATAATTGTGCATTAAGTATAGATGATTTAAATATTAAGACACTTAAAGTATTCCCAAATCCATCAAAAGGAATTTGGAATTTAGATGCTCAAAATCAAATTATTCAATCCGTAATTGTCTATGATATATTTGGTAAAAAAGTATTTGTATCTAAACCTAATAGTGCAATAGCAATAATTGAAAATACTGCGCTTTCAAAAGGTGTTTATTTTGCGAAAGTTATTACGGCTAGTGGTCAAACAAATATTAAATTAGTCAAAAATTAGGTTCTCAATGTTAAGCATAAATGAATTATATTAAGTTAAATAAATTTGTTTAATAAATGATCACACTTAAACATCTAGCAAATCAGCTGAATGTATCAGTCTCTACCGTTTCAAAAGCATTGAGCGACAGTAGCGAAATTGGGAAGGACACGATTGAGAAAGTAAAAAAACTTGCAAAAGAATTAAATTATCAGCCCAATAAAGTAGCACTAAGTTTAAAGCAAAGTCAAACCAAAACCATAGGTGTTATTATTCCGAACATTTTAAATCGCTTTTTCGCAAGAGCATTGTTTGGTATACAGAACGAAGCTACAAAATTAGGATATAGTATTATAACTTGTGTGACAAATGAGCAATTAGATAAAGAACAAGTAAGTATATCCATATTATCTAATGGAAGTGTGGATGGATTTATTTTAGCCGTATCAGAAGAAACTTTAGTTTCAAGTTCAAATCAACATATTCAAGCTCTAATAAATAAAAATATACCTTTAGTGATGTTTGACAGAAACCTTAGCAATGTTGATTGTAATAAGGTTATGATTGATGATTTCAAAACAGCATATGACCTCACTAAGATGTTAATTGAAAATGGTAGGAAAAGTTTCGCATTTATAAGTACTATTGAAGATTTAAATGTCGGTAAATTAAGGCGCATGGGTTTTGAAAATGCGCTCAATGAGCATAAACATCTAAATTTAAAACATCTGATATTAATTATTGATAATGATAAAGATTATCAAGTTCAAATTAAAACCTTGCTCAGCAATAATAACTTAGATGCTGTTATTTCCGCAGATAACATAACAGGAACGATCGCGGTAAATGTTGCACATAGTATTGGTTATCATATACCGAAAGATGTTAGTATAATTGGATTTACTGATGAGCAAGTATCAAACTTGTCTGTACCTAAACTGTCTTATGTAAACCAAAATGCTGAAACAATTGGAGAGAAAGCCTTGAAAATGATAATTGATAAGTTAAAAGATAAAGACGCAAGCATAAAACATACTACCTTAAAAATTCCTGTAAATATTGTACATAAAGAAACAACCTAGTTCGGCTCCTTGTAAATTGTCAAACTTGCTTTGTAGCCAGTTCTTATAAGCCACTTGTTGGATGCTAAAAGATTTCCATCCTGATCAAAAACTTGCAACTGAGCAGTATTGGGGCTCGAAGTTCCTTCATTAAGAGCCACAAAGTTGATGCTGTTGTAACCTTCAACTAAATCAACATCAATAACAAAAAAGTCACCTTTTAAAACAATGTTAGGATGAATTACAGCATTATTTAGCATGAGTTTAATCCTATCACCATCAACATACTCATGATCTCTGCATTTTATTACAATAATTTTTGATTTTGTTGAGAGTTCTCCCAAGTTGTAATCTTTGCTAAATTGAGCTAAATCCTTTTGGTCTTCACTAAACTTTTGTTTGATTATCCAAGTAGGTTGTACCAAATCGCTTTTTTGCACCATATTAACACCAGATTTCTTCTTAAAAGGTTCGCTTAATTCTGTAAAATTAATTTTTGGTCTAATGTTTTTATTGCTTAAACCCGCAATAGGTGAGAGCTTTAAACGCGCATCTTTTGGTAGTTCAACTTTAGCACTGTCTATTGCGCTTATCTTAAATCCACCTTGACTAACATCAATTTGTGCATATACATTATGCCATAGCATGCAGGAAAAAAATAGAATTGTAAAGGCAATAAATCTCATAAATGTGTTAGTGCTTTTGGCTTGTCAAATATAATCCTTTGTATGATTGGTCGAAATAATAACTTAATTATTAACGAAACTTTCTCACAATTTTATATCTCTTTAACAAAAAGTATTCCATAGTTGATGAATTGTACCAGAATATTAAAGCTTAGGTTCAAGCCATAAGTAACCAATGCATAAAAGGAAGAGTAAGTATAACCAAACTAAGGTAATTGGTTGACGTGTTGTATACGGTTCACTTTTGGCCTTTGAAGTTTCAAACTGTCTTTTATTAGCTTCAAAGGTTTTATGTGACTTCATAGATTTCCACTTAGTGGTATCAGTCACATAATAATGAAACACTTGTGTTGTATCTTGTTCTAATTTCATGCTTTGCCAGCCTAATGCTTTAGGATATGTTTTCCCTCTCCAAACCTGACTATTGTTAATGTCGTTAATGAGCGGAATGAGATCATTCTGTTCATCTAAAGTTTTTGGTTTTTCTAAAAGAGTTCTCAGACGAAATGAAAAAGGTTCATCTTTAAAAATCAATTGTTCACTTGCTTCCCAATGTGCTGAAGGTATGTTTTTTTTGCTCAAAGCGTTAATGGTTTCAGACCAAAGGGTTTGATATACGTTCGTATTGCCATTCAAAACAAGTTGATACGTGTTTTCTAAAGCAGATGTCGCTATTTTTCCATTACCTAGTGTTTTGTAAGCTGTTAGAATTTGGTCGTTTGATTGGTGTATGCTATGTAAAGAAAAAAGAGATTTAAAATGAAATGGGTTTTTTGCTATGTTGATTTTTGGCCAATCTTCAAATTTGATTTTGGTGGTATTGTCTGTTTGAAAGTTAAAATCGGTCAGGTAATTAACAGTGCCATTAAACACAGAATTAGCTTGAATAAACACACCTAGTCCATCATTCTTTACTACTGTTTCTAAAGTGCTTTTTTGTTTTCTGCCAAGGTTTTTAAGTGATTGTGCATCAATAATCACCAAATCAAAGTTTTGTAAATTCTTTTCTGAGAAATCAATAGTTGGTTTGGTGTTCAAATTAAAATATTCATACTTAAATTTTCCTTTAGTTACTTGGCTTCGCACCACAAGTTGATGTCCTTTTTCGGCGAGGTAATTTTTTAAGTATTTGGTTTCAAACGTTGGAAAACCATTGATAATTAATATGTTTAAAGTACTTTTTGGAATCACTCGTATGCCAATTGGGTTTGAAGTCAAAAGGTTGTTCATTGAATCTTTTTCAACCAAATGGTATTCGTAGTTACCAACAACATTCATTTGTGCTGATAATTTAAATGTTTGTGTTGTATCACTTACAAAAACAATAGAATCTAAGTTAGTTCTTGACGGACTTTCAAGACTTAAACGTCTTCCTTTTTTTGCATTGGCATAAAGGCCTTCAATGGTTACGGAATTACCAACAACTCGTTCTTGATCAAATTTCAACTTTACAATACCTGAAGGTTCAGGTTTTCCTAAATAAGATATATTTAAACTATCAAGTTGATAAAAATCAAAAGGAGCAATCCCTTCACCCAACATATAAATGGTTGAAGGCTTTTTATTTTTATTTATAAAAGATTCATTGGCTTTGTAATGCAAAATTTGAATCTTTTTGTTTGCTTTTTTTAAGCTATCGAGTTGGTTTGCATCATATCCATTGGTAAGAACAACCATTTCATAGGTATCAAGTTGAGAAACCACAATTGGTTTTAATACAATCATTGCCAAAGAAGTAAGGGCAACAAAGGCTAGAACGAGTTTTAAATAGAATTTAGATGTGTTGGACTGCTGCCATTCTTTCCAAGCAAATACAAGCCACAAAAGCAATGCAGCAATTACAACGTACCAAAACCAGTGATTATTTATAAAGCTCAAACGATCAATCATGAATCTCAAGTTCTTTTAATAACAGTTGATTGAGTTGGTCTGAAAACCTATTGGATTTTGATGGATAAAACTCAGACGAAGGAATAGCCAACATAAGCCCTTTTTGTACTGTTCTCAAAATCTCTATTGTAGTTTCTGAGTTTTCAGAAAGTTGTTTTAATTGTTGAAGCGTTTGCAAAAACTGACCAGGTTTTTCAATTGCTTTTTTGGCTAATTCATTACCTGAACTTTCAAATAAACGTTGATCTTTTTCTGAGATACTGTCTTTACTATTAATGATTTGCTCAATTCTGTAAATTGCTGTGCGAATTGCTGGAAACTCCTTTTCCTTTTCTAAAGTTTCATTTTTGCGAAAACTCGTAATCTGTTCCAATTTACCTGACAGACGAGCATCTTCCTTGATAGGAGGTGGGTCAAAGCCAATTCTGTGCACATAAATTCGAGCGCTGTTTTTAATGTCTTGTAACAACGATAGCGCTCTATACTGATAAGGCAAGGATTTTTCTGGTTCATACAGCCTTAAATAAAGTTCTGAGTCCCACATTTCGCCTAAGGCCTTTAATAATTTGCTACGCAAGGACTCTTCAAACAAAGTGGCCATTTCAGCATCATCATGACTATGTGCAAATGCTTCAAGCGGATTCTTACTTTCAGCTTCCTTTTTTTCGTCAACTAGGTTGTGTTCATTTGAACCATCATGGTCATGTGTATAAGCTGCTAAAAGATCTTCTTCGCCTTCTTCATCATGGTGTTCGTTTTCTGCTTCAAACTCTTCTAAGTTGTCTTGTGTAACTACACCTTCCTCTTCAGCTTGCTCTTCACCCATAAACTCACCATACTTTATACGAAGTGCTTTTTGATCGAAACCTAGTTCATTGCTTGTAAAATTGAAATCTTTTTTTGAAAGTTGACCTCGTTGTTTAATGAGTTTTTCGGTATCAATTATGAGTTGTCGCTGGCTTCTAAAATAATCAGGCATTCTGTCAACACCTAGCGTACCTTCAACACCAAAGGTATTTGTAGTGGTATCTTTGATGGCTACAAAATAAGTTTCACTGCGCGAAATATTTGGGTTTGGTGATTTTAAATCTGATGCAAGAATATAAAAATAGAGTTCATCACCTGGTTCCATTTTCATGGCATCAAGGCTAATTTTTTTTGATAAGTTTTGTGATTTACTTCCGCGAATTAAACTGTTATCAAAACTCAATTGTTCTTCCCTGAATTTTACTGATTCACCAGATCCTTTACTTACTGTTGCTACAATATAGGCTTCATTTAAACCATAATCGTCTGTAATCTCACTGTTAAATTGTACCGTTTTATCTTCTGTAAATTCAAACTGCGTAAACTGTTCAATTCCTTTAATATCAGCAGTTGGAGGTTCATCTTTAGTGACTTCTAAAGCATATAAATCTGAAAAGTAAGTGTTGCCATTTTTATCTGAAAACTTAAAGTTATAAAAGCTGGAATTTGTCAAACTAAGATTAAACGTGTATTTTCCATCTTTCAGTTCCATGACGTAACTGTTTTCCATGTTTTCAATAGAAACGGTTTCCAGAGTATCACTAAATTCAAGTTCCCAACTTATCCGTGAACCTTCAACAGCATTCACATCCATTTTTGAAGATTTAGAGGCAGGTAGGTTGGTGTAATTAGGATAATAAATGGTCAAAGATTGGTTGATGAGTTTCGGAATTTCAGCTTGTAAATTAGTAGAGTCGGTTGGTTGAAAACTGATAACATCTTCTTTATTTATAGGACTTATTTCAGTTGTAAAATAATCAGTAAGATTAAATTGATAAACCAAAAACCCAATTAGGATTAAGGCAGTTGCAACAATACTACTTTTGATGATATTGTTTGGTGGACTGATCTTGTTAATCTCATTACTCAAACGATTAACAACTTTTTGTTGTTGTAGCATTGCCAAACTTGACAGATTCTCCGATGGTTTTAGTAAGAGACTTGTACTATATTCTAAATTTTCAAGATGATTGTCAATATAGCTGCTCGATGTAGTTAGGTTTGGTTGCCATGGTTTTTTTATAAAAGCTAAAATGGTAAATAATACAATGAATACAGAAATTGCAACCAAAACATTAGAACTTAAAAAATAAGTCAGAATTGCTGAACCTATTGCATATAAAAACACTTCAAGGCAGAGTAGGAGTTGCCAGCGCTGTTTGAATTTTACCAATATGTGTTTAGCCTCTATCATTGCCTTCTATAATTAGCTAAAACACGTTCACCTAATAGTATTATTCCTAAAATTAGCCATAACCATTTTGAAACGTCTAAATAGTTAGCGCTTTTGTTTTTAACTTTAATATCTGAGAAATTTGGTAATAGCTCAGCTTTTGAAAATGCTCTCTTATCGTTATCTTCAATAATTTGTTTTACATCTGAGTTTAGTTCCAATACATTTAATAGCTGTTCTGGTAAATAATGCTC
>CAZRDG010000141.1:0-6470 GCA_964598775.1 uncultured Lacinutrix sp. | reverse complement strand
ATGTAGATAAAGTAAGAGAAGCTGTTAAGGATGAAAATGCTGAAGTTTTAGTATTGGCTGTTGGTACTGAAGCAGACATTAACGAATTAGACGATTACGAAGAGCGTCAGATGTTTTTGCAAGACATTGGACTAGACGAACCAGGTTCGGCAAAATTAATTCGTTCAGCTTATAAATTATTAAATCAGCAAACCTACTTTACAGCAGGAGTTAAAGAAGTTCGAGCTTGGACTATTGATATAGGAGCAACTGCACCACAAGCAGCAGGCGTAATTCATACTGACTTTGAAAAAGGCTTTATTAGAGCCGAAGTGATTGCCTATGATGATTATGTAAATTACGGAAGTGAGACTAAAGTAAAAGAAGCCGGAAAAATGCGAGTAGAAGGAAAGGCTTATGTTGTAAAAGATGGCGATGTGATGCATTTCTTGTTTAATGTGTAAAGTATAATTTTTTAATATTACCTGATAGCCAATGTTCTCAACAATATTGGCTATTTTTTGTTAATTACTTTGTATATTCTAGGTTTCATTTTTTATAGCGTTATGTTATATTAGCAACCTATCTAAATTTTTTGCCTTATTTATGTCTCAAGAAACCAAATATACCGAAGATAATATACGCTCACTCGACTGGAAAGAACACATCAGAATGCGTCCAGGAATGTATATTGGTAAACTTGGTGATGGTTCTTCACCAGATGATGGTATATATATTCTCGTAAAAGAAGTATTGGATAACTCCATTGACGAGTACGTCATGGGAGCAGGAAAGACTATTGAGATTTCAATACAAGGCAATAAGGTAATTGTACGTGATTATGGTCGTGGTATTCCATTAGGGAAAGTGGTTGATGTTGTTTCTAAAATGAATACTGGTGGAAAGTACGATTCTAAAGCATTTAAGAAATCGGTAGGATTAAATGGAGTTGGTACAAAAGCGGTTAATGCGCTTTCTGAATATTTCAGGGTAGAATCAACACGTGATGGAAAATCGGCTTCTGCTGAATTTGAACAAGGTAATTTAACCAATCAAGATTTACTGGATGATACTTCCAGAAGAAAAGGAACTAAAGTGTCTTTTGTTCCTGATGAGCAAATCTTCAAAAATTATAAGTATCGAACTGAGTATGTGGCAAAAATGCTCAAAAACTATGTGTACTTAAATCCAGGATTAACCATAGTTTTTAATGGTGAAAAATTCTATAGCGAGAATGGACTTAAAGATTTGTTGAGCGAAAACATCAATGAATCTGATCAGTTATATCCTATTATACACTTAAAAGGTGATGATATTGAGGTCGCATTAACTCATAGTAAAACGCAGTATAGCGAAGAATATCATTCATTTGTTAATGGACAAAACACCACACAAGGTGGAACTCATCTTGCTGCATTTAGAGAAGCCTTAGTAAAAACCATTAGAGAGTTTTATGGCAAGAGTTATGAAGCTTCAGATATTAGGAAGTCGGTAGTTTCAGCTGTGTCCATCAAAGTCATGGAGCCTGTTTTTGAAAGCCAGACAAAAACCAAATTAGGTTCTACAGATATGGGAGGCAATCTTCCAACGGTTCGTACTTACATTAACGATTTCTTAAAAACACAGCTGGATAATTATTTACATAAAAATCCTGATACTGCAGAAAAAATTCAGCGTAAGATTATGCAAGCTGAGCGTGAGCGTAAGGAATTATCAGGCATTAGAAAACTTGCTAAGGACAGAGCGAAAAAGGCGAGTCTTCACAATAAAAAATTACGTGATTGTCGTGTCCATTTTGGCGATACTAAAAACGAGCGTTATTTAGAAACAACACTATTTATTACTGAGGGAGATTCAGCTTCAGGAAGTATTACAAAATCACGTGATGTGAATACACAAGCGGTTTTTAGCTTAAAAGGAAAACCTTTAAACTGTTATGGATTGAGTAAAAAGATTGTTTATGAAAATGAAGAATTCAATTTACTTCAGGCAGCATTAAATATAGAAGAGTCCTTAGAAGATTTGCGTTATAACAATGTCGTTATTGCAACAGATGCTGATGTTGATGGTATGCACATTCGATTGTTATTAATTACATTTTTCCTTCAGTTTTTCCCTGAAGTAATTAAAGAAGGTCATTTGTACATCTTACAGACACCTTTGTTTAGAGTTCGTAATAAGAAAGAAACTATTTATTGCTATTCGGATGAAGAACGTTTTGATGCCATTGAAAAGTTAAAACCAAAACCTGAAATAACACGTTTTAAAGGACTAGGTGAAATTTCTCCTGATGAGTTTGTACATTTTATTGGCGATGATATTAGGCTTGATCCAGTGATGTTAGATAAAGACATGTCTATTGAAGAATTATTGTCATTTTACATGGGAAAAAACACGCCAGACAGGCAAGAATTTATTATAAACAACCTAAAAGTAGAGCTCGATTTAGTAGAGGATGCGAACAAATAATAGTAAAGTAAAAAACGTTATTATTTCAATGTACTTCATACTCATAGTACTTGCTATACTATTGGCAACGTTGTTCAGTGCTTTCTCAAATTTGACTAATAGTCCTACATTAACATTTTTCATTGTAATAGGTGTTTTTGTTTTTTTGTTTTTGGCGGCGCATAAGGTGTCTAAGTATTTCGAGTATGATAGTGATGGCGTTCAGGTTGTAATTATTAATAGAGGCATGCTATTGTCTGATTATTTTAATTATAGAGAACATAAATTGGAGTTTGAAAAAGAAGAACTTACAGGCTATAAGTTTAATAACTACTTATTTTATAAAAATTTAGTTATCTATCTGACAAGTAAGCATGGTCATAAGAAAAAAGAAGAATTTAATGTGACTTTAGTGAGTCGAAAAAAAAGAAAATATATAAGACAATCCTTGAGTAAAATAGTGAAGCACAACAAAACTTTAAAACAACAGATGAATGATTGAAGATAATGACGACTTGATAAATGAAACTAATGATAATGAAGAAACCATTACCAAAGTTACAGGTATGTACAAGGATTGGTTTCTTGACTATGCCTCGTACGTAATTCTAGAACGTGCTGTTCCAGCTATAGAAGATGGTTTTAAACCTGTACAACGTCGTATCATGCATTCCATGAAAGATTTGGACGATGGTCGTTACAACAAAGTAGCAAACATAGTTGGTCATACCATGCAATACCATCCACATGGAGATGCTAGTATCGCTGATGCTATGGTACAAATTGGTCAGAAGGATCTGCTTATTGATACTCAAGGAAACTGGGGAAATATCCTAACTGGAGATAGCGCTGCAGCATCGCGTTACATTGAAGCGCGTTTATCAAAGTTTGCATTGGATGTTGTTTACAATCCAAAAATAACCGAATGGCAATCATCATATGATGGTCGTCGTAAAGAACCTGTTAATCTTCCTGTGATGTTTCCGTTGTTGTTAGCACAAGGTGGAGAAGGGATTGCCGTCGGATTGTCAACTAAAATTCTACCTCACAACTTTATAGAGCTAATTGATGCCTCTGTAAAGCATTTGCAAGGGAAACGATTTACCATTTTACCAGATTTCCCAACAGCAGGAATTGCAGATTTTACGAACTATAACGACGGTTTAAGAGGAGGAAGAGTTCGTGTTCGCGCTAAGATTTCACAATACGATAAAAACACCTTAGTCATTACTGAAATCCCTTTTGGCACCAATACTTCATCGCTAATTGATTCCATTTTGAAAGCCAATGACAAAGGGAAAATAAAGATTAAGAAGATTGAAGACAATACAGCGGCTGAGGTCGAAATCTTAGTGCATTTACCTTCAGGTATTTCACCAGATAAAACTATTGATGCGCTTTATGCATTTACAAGCTGTGAAACGTCTATTTCGCCTTTAGGTTGTGTTATTGAGGATAATAGACCTTTGTTTGTTGGCGTAACAGAAATGTTGCGTCGTAGCACAGATAACACAGTGCAATTGCTTAAGAGTGATCTTGAAATAAAGCTCGATGAACTTGAAGAGCAATGGCACTTCGCTTCGTTAGAACGTATTTTTATTGAAAACAGAATTTATCGTGATATAGAAGAAGAAGAAACGTGGGAAGGCGTTATAAGAGCCATTGACAAAGGACTACAGCCACACATAAAACATTTAAAACGAGCTGTTACTGACGAAGACATAGCGCGATTAACTGAAATCAGAATCAAACGTATCTCAAAATTTGATATTGATAAAGCACAACAAAAAATTGACGCTCTTGAAGATCAGATTGCTGAGGTAAAGCATCATTTGGCAAATTTAATCGATTATGCCATCGCTTATTTTCAACGTTTGAAAAAAGATTATGGTCAAGGTAGAGAACGTCAAACTGAAATCAGAGTGTTTGATGATGTTGATGCTACAAAAGTAGTGATTAGAAACACGAAACTCTATGTTAACAGGGAAGAAGGCTTTGTTGGCACGTCCTTAAAACGAGACGAATATGTTTGTGATTGCAGTGATATAGACGATATTATTGTCTTTACCAAAGAAGGCAAAATGATGGTCACTAAAGTGGATGCTAAAACCTTTATTGGTAAAAACATCATTCATGTTGCTGTCTTCAAGAAAAAAGACAAGCGTACCATTTACAATATGATTTATCGTGATGGTAAGGGAGGACCTTCATATGTGAAACGTTTTGCAGTGACGTCGATTACCCGAGATAAGGATTACGATATGACCAATGGAAGCGCTAATTCAGATGTGCATTATTTTTCGGCAAATCCGAATGGTGAAGCTGAAACTGTCACCATTTTACTGCGCCAATCGGGAAGTATTAAAAAGATTAAATGGGATTTAGACTTTGCAGACATTATTATTAAAGGTCGCGCATCTAAAGGAAACTTGGTTACGAAGTATTCTGTTAAACGAGTTGAACTGAAAGAAAAAGGTGTTAGTACCTTAAAACCGCGTAAAATATGGTTTGATGATACAGTGCAACGTTTGAATGTTGATGAGCGTGGGGAACTTGTTGGAGAATTTAGAGGCGAGGACCGCATTTTGATAATCACACAAGCTGGAATTGTAAAAACCATTATACCTGAAATCACTGCTCGTTTTGATGACGATATGATTATCATGGAAAAATGGATTCCAAAAAAACCAATTTCAGCAATTTATTTTGATGGCGAAAAAGAACGTTATTTTGTGAAGCGCTTTTTAGTTGAAAATGAAAGCAAGGAGGAGTGTTTTATTTCAGATCATGAAAACTCACATTTAGAAATTGTTTCAACGGATTGGAAACCTTTAGCTGAGGTTGAATTCACAAAAGAACGTGGTAAAGATCGAAAAGATAACTTGGAAGTTAATCTTGAAGAATTTATTGCAGTAAAGGGGATTAATGCTCTTGGAAATCAATTAACTAAAGAAAAGGTTAATCAGATAAGCTTACTGGATCCTATTCCGTATGAAGCACCAGAAGAAGTTCCTGCTGAAGAAATAGAAGTGGTTGATGAAACTGATGTTTCAGACGAAACAAAATCAGAAGTAAAAGAAGAGAAAAAGGAGTCTAATGGCGAAGCACCACCAGATTTTGAAATTGATGAAGAAGGACAAATCACATTGTTTTAATTATTCAGATTTAAATAGCTATGCTAGATTGGTTTTAAACTTTAGTTATTATCCAAAGCAATTTTAAGACCTTCAATAAGTTGGTTAATTTCTTCAGGACTTGTATAATGTAAAAACGAAATTCTAATGACTCCTGGTTGGGTTGGAATATCCATATCTATTAAAGGTCTAACAGCGTAAAAGTTTCCTATACCTAGCATGAGTTTATGTTTGACTAAATCGGCATACACTTTTTTAATGTTCTTGTTTAATGGAATTATAGACACAATTGGCGTTCTGTTTTTAGAGGATTCCGGACCAATAATTCGAATGTCATCACGCGAGTTTAAAAAGTCAAGTAATTTATCTAATAATGTAGTTTCATGCTCGTGAAACAACGTGTTCAAACGTCTGTTTCTTTCAGCAGGATCAACTTGATCACTGAAATGATGATTATAAACCAAATCAAAATAATCTAAGATTCCACTAACAGCTGCAATTTGAGCATGGTCAGGGCCAGCAGGAATAAGCATGCTTCTCTCAACACCTTCTTTAAAAAAATGGGATTGATTTTCCATGTTCATAATCAAATCTTTGTTTACATACATCAATCCTAAGTGTGGACCAAAGGTTTTGTATAATGAAAACAAATAGATATCTGCACCTAAGTCTTTTAAATCAGGAAAACCATGAGGTGCTAATCCAACACCATCAACAATTGTGAGTGCTCCATATTTGAGAGCAATTGCACTAATTTTTTTAACAGGGTTAACGTGACCAATCACGTTTGAACAATGCGGATAGGCTATTATTTTCGTTCTAGGAGTGATCAGGTTTTCAAGATCTTCTAAACTTAATAACCCTGTTTTAGTATTGACATGCCATTCAATTATGTTTAAGCCTTGTTTA
>CAZRDG010000140.1:0-6481 GCA_964598775.1 uncultured Lacinutrix sp. | reverse complement strand
AGTGGTCTTAGAATTTCAAATGACAAATACGCCTTCAAGTTGGGGAACTAAAGAAGGTCAAGAGCCTAAAACCGAAATCAAAGACCACTTAATTATTCCAGCGCCTTTTATTGCAAAAGGTGATGTGGCTTTTAAAGGCGAAACAGAAGTTGTTCTTGAAAATGTAGATAAAAACGCAACTATTTTTTACAAACTCGGAGAAGATGATTATAAAAAGTATGAAGCACCTTTTACCATTTCTAAACCTACATCATTAAGTGTTTATTCTGAAAAGGAAGGCGTCAAAAGTTCTACCATAGGCACTCAATTTTACAAAATAGACCCAAACATTTCTATTAAACTAGAAACCGAATACGCTAACCAGTATAATGCTGGCGGCAATGATGCGCTAATTGATGGCATCGTTGGTGCAAGGGATTTTAGAACTGGAACTTGGCAAGGTTATTTTGACGAAAACTTAGTTGCAACTGTTGATTTGGGAAGTGAGAAACCAATCAATATCATTTCAGTCAATTTTTTAAAGGACCAACGCTCATGGATATTTTATCCAATTGAAGTTGAATGTCTAGTTTCAAAGGATGGAAAAAATTTCAAATCCATTGGGAATTTTAAATTTGAAGAGATTACACCATCTGATGAAGTTGATGTAAAAAAAGTTGAATTTAAACTATCAAATAGCAAGTATCGTTATGTAAAACTCATCGCAAAAAAACTAGGACAACTTCCTGAATGGCATTTAGGCTATGAACATGATGGAAGAAGCTGGTTGTTTGTAGATGAAATAACAATAAATTAAAAACATGAACCAACCAAAATCTTATCGTTCCTCATTCATTCTACTTACAACTCTATTTTTCCTTTGGGGATTTATAACGGTATTAGTCGATTCTTTGATTCCAAGATTACGTGAGCTATTTACACTAACCTACTTTCAAGCAGGTTTAGTCCAATTTGCTTTTTTTGGAGCCTATTTCTTGCTGTCTATTCCAGCAAGTTATATTTTATCTAAAATTGGGTACAAAAAAGGAATTATTCTTGGTTTATTAACGATGGCAGCTGGCTGTTTATTGTTTTATCCTGCAGCTTCTTATCGTGTTTTTGGTGTTTTCATGTTAGCTTATTTTATTTTGGCTGGAGGTATGACCATTTTACAAGTGGCTGCCAATCCGTTTGTGGCGGTTTTAGGTAGTGAAGATGGTGCTTCAAGTCGTTTAAACTTATCACAAGCTTTCAACTCCCTAGGAACAGCCATTGCTCCTGCAGTTGGTGCTTTATTTATTTTGAGTGACACCATAAAAACCGAAGATGAAATTGCGGCTTTAACCGAAATAGCAAAAGACAGCTATTTAGCTTCCGAAGCTTCTGCGGTACAAACTCCCTTTTTAGGATTGGCTTTGTTTATTGGACTGATTGCAGTCGTTTTTCTTTTTGCAAAGCTCCCAAAAATGATAAGCGAAACCGAAACAGGAACCTATGCTGAAGCTTTTAAAAATAAAAATTTAATGCTCGGAGTGCTTGGTATTTTCTTTTACGTAGGTGCCGAAGTTGCCATTGGTAGTTATTTAGTGAACTACTTTTTAGATATGAATTTGGTAGACGTCATTAAGGAAAATGGATTGATGAAATCTATTGCCGAAGGTATTCTTAATTCAGGTATAACTGAAAATGACAATAAAGCCATTGTTGGCGTATTTGTGACCTTCTATTGGTCCGGAGCAATGATTGGTCGTTTTGTAGGCTCATATCTCACACGAATAATGAAGCCAGGTAAAGTCCTTGGTATATTCGCAACCATTGCTATTCTTTTGATTCTTATTTCTATTAGCACAACAGGGTTAGTAAGTATGTGGAGTATTTTGGCAGTAGGATTATTTAATTCCATTATGTTCCCAACCATTTTTACTTTATCTATTGATGGTATTGGCGAATTAAAGCCTAAAGGCTCCGGATTGTTATGCACAGCTATTGTTGGTGGCGCATTAATTCCACCTCTGTATGGTTATTTAACAGATCAAATAGGATTTAAAACAGCTTTGTTCTTTATTATCATCTGTTACTCATACATACTCTGGTTCGGTTATAGAAATTCAAAAAAATCTGTTCAACATGCATAAAAAAATTGCATTCATCCTATTACTTGGAATTGTTTTCAATTGCAAGAATGAAAGCGCTTCTACAGAAAAAATAATTGTAAATTCATCTGAAACTGATTACACTCAATTTGTAAATCCATTCATAGGCACCAGTAAAATGGGACATGTTTTTCCAGGTGCAACAGCGCCTTTTGGTATGGTACAATTAAGTCCGCAAACCAACTTTGAAGTCATGCATAATGAAGATGGTAGTTATAATACTGAAACCTATGAGTATTGTGCAGGTTATCAATATCGCGATTCGACTATCATTGGATTTGCACACACCAATTTTAGTGGTACAGGTCATTCGGATTTAGGAGATTTCCTAGTAATGCCAACTATTGGGAAATTGGTACTTGATCCATTAGAAACAGAGGAAGGCAAAAAAGGCTTTTACTCTACATTTTCACATGATAATGAAGAAGCCTCTCCAGGTTATTACAAAGTAAATTTGGATAGTTATAATATAAAAGCCGAATTAACGGCAAGCGAACGCGTAGGATTTCATCAATATACCTTTCCGGAATCTGATGATGCACACATTATTTTAGATTTGGTTTACAACGTGTATCATCACGACAATAAAAATGTGTGGACCTTTATTCGTGTAGAAAATGATTCCCTTATTACAGGTTATAGACAAACTAAAGGTTGGGCAAGAACCAAAAAAGTGTTTTTTGCGATGCAGTTTTCTAAACCTTTTAAAAGCTATGGCCACAAAAAATACGATGAGATTAAATACGATGGGTTTTACAGACGCTTCAAGCAAGATGAAAATTTCCCAGAAATGGCAGGAAAGGATATTCGTGCTTACTTTAATTTTGACACAGAAGAAGGTGAAAAAATCAATGTCAAATTTGCCTTATCTCCAGTAAGTTCAGCTGGAGCATTGAAGAATTTGGAGGCTGAAATTCCACATTGGGATTTTGCGAAAACCAAAGAAGAAACCAAAGAAAAATGGAATAAAGAACTTTCTAAAATTGAAGTAAAGACTTTAACAGAGGCCGATAGAACAACGTTTTACACTGCCATGTACCATACCAATCTATCTCCTATTTTATACGAAGATGTAGATGGACAATATCGTGGACTAGATCAAAACATCCATCAATCAGAAGGGTTTACCAATTACACTATTTTTTCACTTTGGGATACGTATCGCGCGCTACATCCTTTGTTTAACATCACACAACCTGAACGCAACAATGACATGATAAAAAGCATGTTAGCTCATCACGATGAAAGTGTTCATAACATGCTACCTATTTGGTCGCATTATGCTAATGAGAATTGGTGTATGATTGGCTATCATGCTACCTCAGTGATTGCTGATGCAATGGCAAAAAACGTAGGTGATTTCAGCCATGAACGCGCTTTACAAGCATCAGTAAATACGGCAAATGTTAGATATTTTGATGGATTAGGAGAATATATCGATTACAAATATGTTCCAGACGATTTAAGTCATTCATCTGTTTCAAAAACCTTAGAGTATGCCTATAACGATTGGTGTATTGCCCAAATGGCAAAACAAGTTGGGAATCCTTCAACGGAAGAAAAATTCATGAAACGTTCAGAATATTACAACAATGTCTACGACCCAAAAATTGGGTATATGCGACCAAAACTTTCGGATGGAAATTTCAGAAAAAACTTTGACCCAATGGACACACATGGACAAGGCTTTATTGAAGGTAACGCATGGAATTATGGCTTATATGTGCCACAAAATATTGATAAAATGGTTGATATGATGGGAGGCAAAGAACGCTTCACTCAACATTTAGATTCTTTATTCACAATGGACATCGATGAAAAATATATTGAAAAACACGAAGATATTACTCGTGATGGAATAATTGGCAATTATGTGCATGGCAACGAACCAGGACATCATATTCCGTATTTATACAATTGGACAGGTCATCCTGAAAAGACCCAATCTCGTGTACGCATGATTATGGACACTATGTATGGTCCAACTGTTGAAGGTTTGTGTGGTAATGACGATGCAGGGCAAATGAGTGCTTGGTACGTTTTTAGTAGTCTTGGTTTTTATCCAGTAACTCCAGGTTTTATTGACTATGCATTAGGTAGTCCTAAAGTTAAAGAAGCTAAGATTCATTTGGATAATGGAAAAACACTAACCATTAAAGCCAACAATCAAAGTAAAGAGAATGTGTTTGTTCAAAACGTATCAATAAACGGTAAACCGTTAGAAAATAACTTGTTATCACACTATGATATTATGAATGGTGGTGAACTTGTATTTGAAATGTCTAATCAACCAAAAAAATAACATTATGAAACGCAGAAATTTTTTAAAAAACGCCTCTTTAACTGGAGTTGGGCTTGCCGTTGGAACAAGTTTAGCAAGCTGTGCTGAAAATACATCAGAAGAGAAAAAAACAGTAACTACAACGAGTAAAGCCTCATTACCTTTAGTTATTGCGACTTGGCATGTTATTGATGCCACAGCAAAAGCTATGGAAGTGCTTCAGGCTGGAGGCACAGCTTTAGATGCCGTTGAAGAAGGCTGTAAAGTTGAAGAGGCCAATGAAAAAGGTCAATCTGTTGGTAAAGGTGGATTACCTGACAGAGATGGTAATGTTACGTTAGATGCATGTATTATGGATAAACATGGTAATTGCGGTTCTGTAGTCTACCTTCAAAACATTACACACGCCGTTTCAGTTGCTAGAAAAGTTATGGAAGATACACCTCATGTCATGCTAGCTGGTGAAGGTGCCAAAAAATTTGCAATTGAGAAAGGTTTTGTGCCAGAAGATTTATTGACTGAAGCATCAAAAGAGGCTTGGGAAAAGTGGAAAGTTGAAGCCAAATACAAACCTATTATCAATATTGAAAATCACGATACCATTGGTATGCTTGCCATTGACAAAAATGGTGATATTTCAGGCGCATGCACTACAAGTGGATTAGCTTACAAAATGGCTGGACGAGTTGGAGATAGCCCTATAATTGGATCAGGTTTGTTTGTGGATAACGAAATTGGTGCTTGTGTTGCAACTGGTTTAGGTGAAGAAGTTGTAAAAACAGTTGGTAGTTTCTTAGTTGTTGAGCTAATGCGACAAGGGAAATCACCTCAAGAAGCCTGTGAAGAAGCTATTAGTAGAATTGTTAATAAACCAAACAGTAATTATAAAGATTTTCAGGTTGGCTATATTGCTGTAAACAAACAAGGTGAAACAGGGCATTACTCTATTCATCAATGGTTTAGTATGACCAAGTTTCAGGATGGTATGAATGAGCAGATACAATCAGATTACTTTAATAAAGAATAAATTCGATAATCAGAATTTTCCTACTTTTAATTGAAATTGCTCTTCCGATGAATGGTTTAAATACATCTATCATCTGTAAACTGCACATTTTAAGGGTTTAACGGCAAGTCTAAAACTTGCAGTTCGTCGATAAATTTTGTTATCTGCTCCTAAAAAACCACATTTTCTTGCACTTCATCAAATATATTCAGTATCAAACTAGGTTCGGTTGTTTATTTGCTTCAGAAACCTACAAGAATAGAAATGATGAAAAAAGTAATATTAACTATAGCAATTTTAGTTGTCCCTTTTCTAATGACTGCTCAAAACAGTGATGAAAATGCTAAGACTGAGTTTAATACTACGATTAAGACTGAAGTTGAAGTAGCTGCTAAAAAGAAAACAGAACGTATTAGTACTAATCCTTTAGAGCAAACACTTATGAACTTTAAAAAAAGTCATGATATTATAAGTGTTAATGCTTATATTAAAAGTTTACAAATAAAAGGTGAGGCTGCTTTAAACAGCTAATACCAATAATATATAAAAAGAAAAAAGCATCTCAATTGAGATGCTTTTTTTATGTAAAGACTTTTATCTTTTTAATCAGCGTAATTTAATTCGCCTTTTGCTTCTTGTTCTTTAAAATGCTTCACCAAGTCCAAAGCATCTGGAATCACATCGCTACATAAAATAATCAGTGATCCTTTAACAGCATTTTTAACGGCATATTTTATAGCTTCTTTCTCTGATGGAATAATTGTTGTCTTTTTATTAGGATCTTTCTTTTGAATGCCATCATTCAGCATTTTAATAAGTTCTTGTTCTGTTCTGCCACGTAAGCGTTTATCTTGACGAATAATAATTTCATCAAACATTTCTGCTGCGATGCTTCCAATTTCATTGGTATCTTCCTCACGTCTATCTCCTACTCCTGCAATAATGCCAACTTTTACAGTAGCTTCCAATTCGTCAGTAAACTTTTTTAGAGCTCTCATTCCTGCAGGATTATGGGCATAATCCAATAAAATTGTAAAATCATTAAACTCAAATAAATTCAAC
>CAZRDG010000139.1:0-6516 GCA_964598775.1 uncultured Lacinutrix sp. | reverse complement strand
AGTAGTCCCTGGGAAAATGTTTAAAAAAGCATATGAAGAAAAAGGTCTAGCGCCAGAAAATCTAAGTCGAACTCTAGAAGATTCTGGAACAGTCACCTCTGTTTTAGTACCTTGGAATACTTGTGGTGCCTACCAAAGCGGAGTTTTAGGTGTTCCTGTTGTTGACTACTTCTTCTTTGCCATCTTTAATTGGTTGAGCCCTATTATGACATTAATTTTTGCAGGATTCCAAATCAAAATCAAACAGTTACGAGGTAAATTAGATTAATCCTATACTTACATCAATTTTTAAAATACTTGGGTATTGATATTCTTATATCTATGTATACCTTTGCAGCCAAATTTAAATTTTAACGCTAAAAATAAAATAAAAAATGGCTGTATTAGTAGGTAAAAAAGCACCTCAATTTAATGCAAAAGCAGTAGTGAATGGCTATGAATTTGTTAATAATTTTTCATTAGATCAATTTGTTGGAAAACATGTAGTATTATTCTTTTATCCAAAAGATTTTACCTTTGTCTGTCCGACAGAACTACATGCATTTCAAGAAAAACTTGAGGCATTCAAAGCCAGAAACACCGAAGTTATTGCTGTATCAACTGATACTGAGCAATCTCATTTTGGGTGGCTTCAAATGGAAAAAAATAAAGGTGGTATTAAAGGCATCACGTATCCTTTAGTGGCTGACACCAACAAAACTATTTCAGCTAACTACGATGTATTGGCTGGAGAAACATATTATGATGAAAATGATATGCTACAAGCTGAAGGTGAATTGATAGCTTACAGAGGCTTATTCCTTATTGACAAAGAAGGAATTGTGCGTCATCAAATCGTAAACGATTTACCATTAGGTAGAAATGTTGATGAAGCCTTACGCATGGTTGATGCATTACAATTTGTAGAAGAAAATGGAGAGGTTTGCCCTGCAAACTGGAACAAAGGAAAATCTGGTATGCAAGCGACACATGAAGGTGTTGCTGAATTTTTAGAGAAGCATGTTAACTAAACATAATTTATCAAAAAAAAAGCCTGCATTTTAGCAGGCTTTTTTTTAAAATGATCTTACTTATTTCAAATCAAATCGATCTAAGTTCATAACCTTGGTCCAAGCTGATACAAAATCCTTCACAAATTTGTCCTGACCATCATTTGCTCCATACACCTCACAAACTGCTCTTAATTCAGTATTAGATCCAAATATCAAATCTGCTCTTGTACCTCTAAATTTTACTTGCCCTGATTTACGATCTCTTCCTTCAAACAATTTATCATCACTAGACGTAGCACTCCATGTATAATTAAAATCTAGAATGTTAGTGAAAAAATCATTCGTTAAGCTCCCAATGTTATCAGTAAAAACGCCATAATTAGAACCATCATAATTAGCTCCTAACACGCGTAAACCACCAACAAGCACTGTCATTTCGGGAATTGATAATGTCAATAAATTAGCGCGATCAACCAGCATGTCTTCAGCTGAGACATTTAAGTCTGATTTCATATAATTTCTAAATCCATCAGCTAAAGGCTCTAAATATCCAAATGACTCTAAGTCAGTTTGTTCTTGTGTAGCATCTCCTCTTCCTTGAGAAAAAGGAACAGAGACATTTTGACCAGCTTTTCTAGCTGCTTCTTCAACACCTGTATTTCCAGCCAATACAATTAAATCAGCCATTGAAATTGTTCCACTAAAATCTTTTTGAATTCCTTCTAAAACAGTTAAAACCTTATTTAATTCGGTAGGATTATTAACCTCCCAACTTCTTTGCGGCTCCAAACGAATTCTTCCTCCATTAGCACCTCCACGCATATCTGAACCTCTAAACGTTGAAGCTGATGCCCATGCTGTTTTAACTAATTGTGATACTGAAAGACCAGAAGCTAAAATCATTTTCTTCAACGAAGAAATCTCCGAATCTGATAATTTATAATTCACCTTAGGAATTGGATCTTGCCATAACAATTCTTCTTTAGGAACTTCAGGACCTAAATAACGATCAATTGGTCCCATATCACGATGTGTCAACTTATACCAAGCACGTGCAAAAGCATCTTCAAACGCCTTGTGATCCTTATGAAAATGCTCTGAAATTTTTCTATAAGCAGGGTCCATCTTTAAAGCCATATCAGCCGTTGACATCATAAGGGCTTGTTTCCCATTTGGATCACCCGCTTTAGGTGCCATCCTCGCATTGGAAGCTGCAGTTGGTGTCCATTGGTGTGCTCCAGCTGGGCTTTTTGTTAATTCCCAGTCATAATTTAATAATACATCAAAATAATCATGATCCCATTGGGTTGGATTTGGTGTCCAGGCACCTTCCAAACCACTCGTAATAGCATCATCTAAAACACCTGTACCATAAGTGTTTTTCCAACCAGTACTCATTTGTTCAATTGGTGCTCCATGAGGTTCTGTACCAACATATTTTCCAGGATCAGCAGCTCCATGAGCTTTACCAAAAGTATGACCTCCAGCGACTAAGGCTACAGTTTCCTCATCATTCATCGCCATACGACCAAATGTTATTTTAATATCATGAGCCGACTTTATCGGGTCAGGATTTCCATTAGGTCCTTCCGGATTGACATATATAAGTCCCATATGTACTGCTCCTAATTGGCCTTCTAACTCGCCATCACTTGTATCATAACGCTCATCATTACCTAACCATTGATTTTCACTTCCCCAATAAATATCTTGTTCTGGTTCCCAAACATCTTCACGTCCACCAGCAAATCCAAAGGTTTTAAAGCCCATTGACTCTAAAGCACAGTTTCCTGCAAGAATCATAAGATCTGCCCAAGAGATTTTATTTCCATATTTCTTTTTAATAGGCCATAATAATAATCTTGCTTTATCCAAATTACCATTATCTGGCCAGCTGTTTAAAGGCGCAAAACGATGAGACCCTGAACCAGCTCCTCCTCTACCATCACCAACTCGATAAGTTCCGGCACTATGCCATGCCAGTCTGATCATAAGTCCTCCATAATGACCGTAATCTGCAGGCCACCAATCTTGTGAATCAGTCATCAAATCGATAACGTCTTGTTTTAATTCTGCATAATTAATACTGTTGAATGCTTTAACATAATCAAAATCTTTTCCCATAGGATTAGATTTCGTTGCATTCTGACGCAGTATATTCAATTTTAATTCATTTGGCCACCAATCTCTATTACTTGTTCCTCGACCAGCGGTTTCTTTTAAAGATCCATTGTGAAATGGACACTTGCTGATGTCTCCATTCATTTTATTGTTTTCCATTATTGTAATTGTTTTTCTAGTTTAAGCATTAAATTTAGCGTTTTAATAGGCATCAACAAAATTGATTGTTCCTATAATAAAATAAGAATTAGTTATTCAATAATTAATCTAAAAGAATGATAAATTACATTGAATAATTTATTTTTACATAGAACATAAAACATAATTACATGTCAAAAATAACTTTAGGTGGTAAACCTGTAGAAACTTCGGGAGAATTACCAAAAAAAGGATCAAAAGCTCCTGACTTTAAATTAGTTGCAATAGATCTTTCAACAAAAACATTAAACGATTTTAGTGGATCTAATTTAGTATTAAACATTTTCCCAAGTGTTGATACTGGAGTTTGCTCGGCTTCTGTTCGAGCTTTTAATAAAGTTGCAGCCGATTTATCTAATACAAAAGTTTTATGCATTTCTCGCGATTTGCCTTTTAGACAAGATCAATTTTGCGCTGCTGATGGTTTAGAAAATGTGATAATGCTCTCGGATTTTAAAAATGGCTCATTTGGAAAATCCTATGGCCTATTAATGACAAACGGAAATTTTGACGGTTTGTTATCGAGATGCGTAATCATTTTAAATAATAAGAATGAAGTGATTTACACAGAACAGGTTCCAGAAATTGGACAAGAACCAGATTACGAGTCTGCACTTCAAGCTTTAAAAGCTATATAAATACAATAAAAAAAGCCTCTTCTAATGAAGAGGCTTTTTGCTACTAATCAAAACACTACTACTTCGGTAAAACAACCGAATCAATTACATGAATTACACCATTGGTGTTAATCAAATCTGCAGCAGTAACTTTTGCTTTATTTCCATTTTCATCAGAAATATAAACTGAACCATCCATCATCATAGCAGTAAGATTTCCACCATTTACAGTAGGTATTACAGCTTTTCCATTTCCTTTTCTAATTAATCCTATTACATCTTTTGCAGTAAAATTACCAGCAACAACATGATACGTTAATACAGCTTGTAATTTCTCTTTATTTTCTGGTTTTAATAAAGTTTCAACAGTTCCAGCAGGTAATTTTGCAAACGCATCATTAGTTGGAGCAAATACAGTAAATGGACCTTCTCCAGTTAAAACACCAACAAGGTCTGCAGCTTTCACAGCAGCAACTAACGTTGTATGATCCTTTGATGAAATAGCCGTTTCAACGATATTTTTGTCTTGAGCGAATACGTTACCCATAAAAAGAAGCGAAAAAGAAAGAAAAGCGGTTTTAAAAATGTTCATTGTTTTCATAATATTATATTTTTATATTTTTTTGTTGAACAAATTTACATAAACATTAAACAAATATAATTTTAATTATAATAACTTTAACTAAACTGAAAATAAAACAGATCTTAAACTTTAATTATAGCCATGATTATTATTAATTTTAAACTCTATAATATATTATGCTTAAAAAAGAGTCTTTCCTAGTAGGTAGAATTAAGAGTATTGGTTTCGCTTTTAAAGGTGCTTACCATTTAATAACACGCGAAGACAGCGTTAAAGTGCAATTTGTAATTGGTATTATAATGACAATTGCTGGTTTTTATTTTGAGTTGTCTACAACTGAATGGATGATTCAAATCTTGGTGATTGCACTAATTATGGCCATTGAAGGTATAAATACTGCAATTGAAGAAATTGCTGATTTTATTCACCCAGAATTTCACAATAAAATTGGATTAATTAAAGACATTGGTGCTGGTGCAGTTTTTATTTTTGCAATTGCAGCTTTAATCGTTGGTTTAATTATTTATTTACCAAAGATTTTTTAAATACTATATGGTGTAGGATAAACGTTTGTAATTTGTATTTTTGTTCAATATTAAAAGGGATTAATGGCCAAAAAGAAAACCAGTAATAAAACCGCAAAAAAGAAGTCAACCACTAAAATAAAAAAACCAAATTTCACCTTATCTAATCAACAAAAATTAGTGTTTGGTAGTTTGCTTTTAATTCTTGGCATACTTTTATTTATTGCGTTTCTGTCATTTTTCTTTACTGGTAAAGCAGATCAAAGCATAATAAGTGAATTCTCTTCTAGAAATGTTCAAGCCGAAAACTGGCTTAATAAAGTTGGAGCTTGGGTCAGTGATTTATTTATTTACAAAGGCTTTGGTATAGCATCATTTATTTTTTCTGGTCTTATATTTGTTTCCGGGATCTACGTTTTACTTAATATCAAGAAAGCAAAACTAGCAAGACATTGGTTTTGGGGAACTATAATTGTGATTTGGATATCTGTGTTTTTTGGCTTCTTTTCAGAATCAAATCCATTATTAGGTGGAAGAATCGGATACGAAATGAACGATTTCTTCCAAGATTATATGGGCAAAATTGGAACTGCTCTACTCCTTCTCCTCTGTTTAATTACGTATTTAGCCATTAGATTTAAATTAACTCCAGATCACATCATTGGTTTCTTTAAAAAAGCAAAAACAGAAATTAAAGGTGAATTTGCTTCAAATTCTGAAATTGATGATAATGGTGCGTATGTTCCTTTAGATAATAATCTTTCTGAAGAAGCTGAAGCCATAAAATCTGCTTTTGAAATTCCACTAGAGAATTTAGAACCAACTATTAAGAACCATTCTAGCATAGACAACAAAAAAGTTACTGAAGACAAAAACCTTGAAATAGAGGTTAATGAAGATGACGTTGAAATGACTGTTGAATCATTTACTGAAGAAAAGTCAGAAACGGATAACCTTGCCGATAAATTAGTGGAAGATTTTGGTCGTTTTGATCCAACATTAGAACTGAGTAACTATCAATTTCCGTCGTTAGACTTATTAAAAAAATACGATAGTGAAAGTATCACCATAAATCAAGAAGAGTTAGAAGAAAACAAGAATAGGATTGTTGAAACGCTAAACAATTACAAAATTGGAATTGCTAGTATTAAAGCAACCATTGGTCCAACAGTAACGCTCTATGAAATCGTACCAGAAGCAGGTGTTCGAATTTCTAAAATAAAGAACCTTGAAGATGATATTGCATTATCGCTTTCAGCTTTAGGGATTAGAATCATTGCTCCTATACCTGGAAAAGGAACCATTGGTATTGAAGTGCCTAATAAAAATGCGACTGTAGTTTCTATGCGTTCTGTAATAGCCTCGCAAAAATTTCAGAAATCAGACATGCAATTACCTATTGCTTTAGGTAAAACCATAAGCAATGAAACATTGGTTGTTGATCTCGCTAAAATGCCGCATTTACTAATGGCTGGAGCCAC
>CAZRDG010000138.1:0-6523 GCA_964598775.1 uncultured Lacinutrix sp. | reverse complement strand
ATTGTTTGCAACTGTTCCAGCTTCGTTAGGACATTTATCATCTTTATCTAAAACTCCGTCACCATCAGAATCTGGCCAAGGGCAACCGTTGTTTGCAGCAGGACCTGCTTCATTTGGACAATTGTCATTTCCATCAGCAATACCATCACCATCAGCATCTGGACAACCAGCTAAAGATTTTAAACCTGGTGTGTTAGGACAGTTATCAGTATTATCAGGAACACCATCACCATCAGAATCTGGGCAACCATTAAATTCAGCTAAACCAGCTTGATTTGGACAAGTATCTTTTGAATCTTCAATACCATCACCATCAGAATCTGGGCAACCATTAAACGCTGCTAAACCAGCAACTTCAGGACATGCATCATTTTTGTCATAAATCCCATCACCATCAGTATCTTTTCCTCCAAAGTTAAGAGCTACACTAAGAGAATGCTCAAAGTGCTTTGGTAAGTAATCCTCAAAAGAGTGTTTGTAAGTAGATTGAGCAACTAATCCAACGCGCTCACTAAGCCAATAGCTTAAACCAAATGATCCGTTAAGAGTTCCAGCTCCAATTTTTTGAACCCAAGTATACCCACCACCTACACCTAAATGTGGTTGAAGTTTATTCCAATTCAAAACAGAACCTAAATTATACTTTACAATACCGTTAACTGCAAAATATGTTAAATCGTCTGCAGTTGCATCACCAACTTTTTCAATTCTATTTAAAGACCCACCTACACCGAAAGAGAAATTATCTCCCATGTATTTTGAAACTGTAAAAGTTGAAAGAGAAGGTACAATATTGTAATGATCACTTAAATTGAAGTATTCATCAAAGTAACCTCCAAATGGAGCATCTTCTCCAACAGGGTATAAATCAACTGCGTTGACTCCGAAACTAAACTGCCAAGGATTGTTATCGTCTTGTGCGTTTGCGTTGCTAAATCCTATTACTAGCAACAAAGCGAACATTAATCTGCTAAGATTTTTCATATTCAAAAATTTAATTTTTAAGTGTTAATTGTAAGCAAAAGTAAGTTGTTAAATGTTATTAACAAAGACAAATATAGAAAAATATTGCTTTTTTTCTAAGAAAATGAGGCTGTTTAGATAGATTTTAAATTATTTCTAAGCGCTTTCCAACATTTATAAAAGCATTTATGGCTTTGTCTAGATGCGCCTTCTCATGTGCAGCTGATAGTTGTACACGTATTCTGGCCTTTTCTTTAGGTACAACTGGAAAGAAGAACCCTATAACGTAGATCCCTTCTTCTAGTAACATATTGGCCATGGTTTGCGATAATTTAGCATCATATAACATAACAGGTACAATTGCAGAATCACCATCAACAATATCAAAACCAGCTTTTTTCATTCCTTTTTTGAAATAATTAGTATTCCATTCTAATTTGTCTCTTAGTGATGTATCGTTAGCTAATAAATCAAAAACTTTAATAGAAGCGCCGACAATGGCAGGTGCTAATGAATTTGAAAACAAGTATGGTCTTGAGCGTTGGCGTAACATGTCGATAATTTCTTTTTTACCAGTTGTATAACCACCCATTGCTCCTCCAAGTGCTTTTCCTAAAGTTCCAGTAATAATGTCTATGCGATTCATCACATTTTTTTCTTCTAAAGTCCCTCGTCCTGTTTTTCCGATAAATCCGGCTGCATGACATTCATCAATCATTACTAATGCATCATATTTATCTGCTAAATCACAAACCTGATCTAATGATGCTACAATACCATCCATAGAAAATACGCCATCTGTAACTATTATTTTAAAACGTGCTCCATTGGCATTTGCATCTTGAAGTTGTTTTTCAAGGTCTGCCATGTCATTATTTTGATAACGATAACGTGCTGCCTTACATAAACGAACTCCATCGATAATTGAAGCGTGATTTAAAGAATCTGAAATAATAGCATCTTCAGCTCCTAATAAAGGCTCAAAAACACCACCATTGGCATCAAATGCAGCAGCATATAAAATGGTATCTTCAGTTTGATAAAAGTCTGCAATTTTTTGCTCCAGTTTTTTGTGAATGTCTTGAGTACCACAAATAAATCTAACTGACGACATCCCAAATCCATGAGTGTCCATAGTGTCTTTTGCCGCTTGAATAACTTCAGGGTGTGATGAAAGCCCTAAATAATTGTTGGCACAAAAGTTTAAAACAGTTTGCCCTGTATTTAAAGTAATTTCTGCACCTTGTGCTGATGTTATAATTCGTTCTTCCTTATAAAGCCCATTCTTTTTTATGTCCTTTAATTCTGCTTGTAATTGTTTTTTTATATTTCCGTACATGGTGATTTTTTTTGCAAATTTAAACTTCTTTTATTTCTATTGACTCATTAAGATAAATAAGAATTTTATGAGTAACCAAAAAACTCATTTCTTCTAAGGCGTCTTGATATGTTTGCAGCTGTTGAGCATGTTTCAGATCTGACTTCCCGGTTTTATAATCTATAATAACGACTTCATTCTTATTGTTGAACACTAAACGATCTGGCCTGAGTATAATTCCGTTCTTAGTAATTATGTCACGTTCATTATAAACCGTTACATTTTCCGAAAAATAAAGCCTCAACTTTGGATGTTCGACAATTGAATTTAAAAGACTGGTTAATTCTTCTTTTTGCAGATTGTTTATGATTCCAGATGACGAAAACCAGTCTAGCGCTAATTGAATATCTTCGCTAGTTTTAATCCGAGCCATTATATCGTGGATTAAATTTCCTTTTTCTAAGGCTTCTTTTTGAGAGGTATCCCAAAGCAGTCCTGCTTTAGTAAGTATATTGATTTGATGTTCTTTCTTTGGGATTGAAATGAAGCGATTTTGAAATGAAGATTCGTTTTGAAGGGTCGAAGCGGTTGTGCTTTTTTCTTTTTCGCCAAAAGGATAATTCCATGTATTATCGTCCCATTTATTTATATGTTTCAAGTAGTTTATGAATAATCCAGAATATTTGTTATCATGATTTGATAATTGGTCTTTTGCGCTGAAACTAATACTGCTTACTATATATAACCTTTGGACTGCTCGAGTTAACGCTACATAAAGTAGGTTAATATTGTCTAATTCTAATTCTGCTTGATGCTCATTGAATATGTTTAGGCCTTGCTCATTGTACTCTACAATTTCTTTGTTATAATTTAAAAGGGTTTTTGAAAATCCATTAAATTTATTTTCATTTAACGAAAACCACACCTTCGGCTCTAATTCTCTATAAATATCCAAATCAGCATAAGGAAATATCACAATTGGGAATTCGAGCCCTTTAGATTTATGAATGGTCATAATCTGAACAGAGTTACCACCAGAAGAGCTTATTTTAAGCTGTTCTTTTTTTCGCTCATAATGGACTAAAAAATCTGATATGCTAGAGGAGGATTTGTTGGAAAAATTAAAGACAAAGTCTAAGAAAAACTGAACATATGCATCGGCAACCTCAACTAATTTAAAATGATAAATAATAGTCTCAACCAATTCATACAAAGGTAATTGTAAAGCTTCATTAGGTTTAAAATGAATTTCAAAGCTATTCAAACTTTTATAAAAGTCATTAACATTAAGATGGATGTAATCTGAATAAAATTCGTGTTTATTTATAATTTTTAGTTTGTTTACCAAAAACCGCAATACTTCAACTTTATATTCATTGTTGCTAGGATTCATTAAAAACTGCAATGACGCAACTATAAAATTGACTTCGGGAGATCGACTTAACGCTAAAGTTTCAGAAGAAATAATTTCAACTCCTTTTTCATTTAAATAGTTTGCGATAGCAATACCTTCCTTGGTTTTTCTTACCAAAACACAAATGTCGCTATAACTAAAACCATCTTTAATACATTGCTTTATTTGCGTGAAAACCTGTTCTGAGAATGTCTCATCTCTATCATCTTCTTTGTTGATGTTTAGAAAAGATATATCAACATAACCTTTGTGTTTTGAAGACACGTTTTGCACACTGTTTTGATATAAACTAGAATGATTGTTTAGACTAAACACAAAGCTTGATAAATGTTTAAAAAATGAGTTATTAAATTGTATAATTGCTTCTGAGCTTCTGTAGTTGGTGTTTAAGGACATAATTTCTGCAGGAACATGAAATGGATTTTCTGTTTTATTGTATAAATCAATAAATTGTTCTGCTTTACCTCCACGCCATCTGTATATGGCTTGCTTGGCATCACCAACAATCATGACGCTAGAATTTTCGCTTGATAAGGCATTGCCAATAAGCGGTGTTAAATTGTCCCATTGCATTTTTGAGGTATCTTGAAACTCATCAATGAAGTAATGTTTAAATTTTTCTCCAATACGTTCATAAATAAAGGGAACAGGCTGATTTTTTATTTCATCGCTTATTAATGAGTTGAATTCTGAAATCAAAAGTTTATTTTCCTCTTCTTTAATGAGATTTAGCTCTTGATTAATGAGATGAAGCACCGATAGAGGAGTGATATTTTTATAAAAATTGAACAGAAATTTGTGATGAAAAATGATCTCTTTGGTTTTATTAAAGGCATTGATTAATTCTGGCTGAATGGAGTCAATAGTATCTGCAACTTCAGGAAGAACCCTTTTTGGATAAAGCGTCTCACCATCAATTAACTTATTTTGCCAGGATAAACCAAAATTTACATTTAGGTTCAGCTGGCTTAGGTTGAAAAAGTATTTTGGCAAATAACTGCTTGAAAAATCATCAAATTGTAAACCTGCTTCTTCAATAAGGGTTAACACCTTTTGAGACTCTTGTTTAATTAAATTTTCTGATGTGTTTGTTTCATTTTTTAAAGACTTTTTTAAAACCGTAAAATCATCCAAAGTTTTGTCTTTTAGCGTCTCTAAATATGGAATATCATTTTCATTAACTAACAGCTTGGCAATTTTATTGAAATCATAAGCGACGTCCCAGCTTTTGTCATCGTCGGTTTTTTCAATGGCAAACTCAACCAAAAGTTTCGTAAGCTGCTCATCTGTACCAGCTCGAGAAATTAGGTTATCTACAGCTTTATTTAAAATAGATTCTGTATCTAACTCAACCTCAAAATTCAATGGTAGCTTAAGATCAAACGCAAATGTTCTGATAATTTTTTGTGTAAACTTATCAATAGTAGACACATCAAAGGCCGCATAGTTTTTCAAAATACTGTAAAGTAAAGCTTTTGCTTTCTGGTGAAGTATTTCTGGCTTAGTGTTTAATTCGCTACAAAGCTCTTGAAACAGTACATTCTCGCCATTTATAATTTCTGGGTTCGAAAATTCCTTTAAAGCCTCAATAATACGATCTTTCATTTCGGCAACAGCTTTATTGGTAAAGGTAATTGCTAATATATTTTTGAAAGGTTCATGTTGTTTAGATTGTAATAAAACCTTTAAATAGTTTTTTACTAACGAAAAGGTTTTTCCGCTACCAGCTGAAGCATTATAAATGTAAAACGAAGATGTATTCAAAAAAGAAAAATTTTATACCAAAATAAGTAATCTTAATAACTTATTAAGACTATTTATAATCCTTTATTGTAAATTTGAGTAAAATAAATACTAACATTAAAACACAATATTATGGCTTTCGAATTACCGAAATTAAAATATGCATATGATGCTTTAGAACCACACATTGATGCTCGCACTATGGAGATTCATCATTCAAAACATCATCAAGGCTACACAAATAATTTAAACAACGCAATTGCTGAAACAGATAATGAAGGGAAATCTATAGAAAACATTCTTTCTAACTTGGATATGAAAAACATGGCTGTTAGAAACAATGGAGGAGGATTTTACAACCACAGTTTATTTTGGGAAATAATGAATCCAGAGGACAAAGGATATTTGTCTGGCGAGTTAAAAGATGCTATCATCTCTGCTTATGGATCTGTTGATGATTTTAAAGCAGTTTTTAGTAAAGCTGCCGCAACACAATTTGGGTCAGGTTGGGCTTGGCTTTGTGTTCACAAAGGCGGAAAAGTTGAAGTTTGCTCAACGCCAAATCAGGATAACCCATTAATGCCAGGAGTAACTTGTGGTGGAACGCCAATTTTAGGATTGGATGTTTGGGAACATGCGTATTATTTAAATTATCAAAACAGACGTCCTGATTATATTGAAGCGTTCTTTAAAGTAATTAACTGGAACGAGGTTGAAAGACGATACGCTCAAGCAAAGTAATATTATTCGAATTATTTGAAAATAAAAAAGGTGAACAGATGTTCACCTTTTTTGCCCCAAATCTACCATAAACTTAACCTACTTATGTTATGGTGATTCAAATATAACAGTGTAAAACATTAATATTTAAATTTATTAGACAAAATACCCATAAATTAGCCTAAGGGTTGTTTTCGTGAAATGCCAGTAGTTTAGACTATTAGCCAAATTCAGAAGAATTGGAAGTGTTTTGAAATAAATTTAATGGGCTGAAACACAAAGTTTAATGCATAAAAAAAGGTGAACAAGCGTTCACCTTTTTTTGCCCCAAATCTACCATGAACTTAACCTACTTATGTTATGGT
>CAZRDG010000137.1:0-6554 GCA_964598775.1 uncultured Lacinutrix sp. | reverse complement strand
GTGCTAATGTTAATGCTGTTGATGTGAATAAAGACCATGCACTTAATTGGGCGACTTATTATGGTCATGTAAAGATTATGACGTTATTAATTAACAGCGGAACAGATCTCACTTTAAAAAGCAAACATGGTACAGCTGTAGATGTTGGTTTCAGACTTTGGCATCACGATTCGGTAGTTCAACCCTTTAAAAACACCAGCATTGCCAAATCATTATCAAAATCAGAAAACGAACTTGTTAAAGCCGTTGCCAAAAATAATCTCACTTTAGTAAGTAAACTATTAAAAAAAGGTGTTTCAGTAAACACAGCAGACGAACTTGGTACTCCAATTTTACAACACGCAGCACAACAAGGAGATTATCAAATGGCAAAACTCCTTGTAGAGCATCAGGCCGATTTGAATAGCTTTAATAGAGTAGGGCAAACAGCGTTAACTTGGGCAGCAAGGTTTGGTCATCTTTCAGTAGCTGACCTTTTATTACACTCTGGTGCAGATGCGAATGCTGCTGGAGTACAATACCAACTCACACCTCTTATAGGTGCAGCAGTGGGTGGAAAACCGAGTATGGCTGCTTTGTTGCTAGAAAACAATGCAAATATTGATGTCAAAGATGTTGTAAATACAGCTTCAGCATTGCATTGGGCCATCTGGTACAATCATAGCAATATAGCGCAATTATTGCTTCATCGTGGAGCAGACTTTAATTATAAAGCACTAGATAACACCTATAGCGCTTATGACATGGCCAAGCTTAATAAGGTGGAAGATCTCATCGCAACTATGGATGCGCTTAATAATAAACACAATCCACTTAAAGGTTCATGGAAAGTACAAGAAATTCAATATATATACGCAGATACTACTTATATAGTTAAAGACGAAGATTATGGTCGTTTTTTGTTTTCTGAACATAATTATGCGTTAATGTATAACCCAAGAATGCAAAAACGTACCCCTTTTAAAAACTTATCCAATCCAGAGACCGATGAAATCATAAGTGCATTCAGAAGTATGGTGTTTAACACAGGAACTTATATTATTGAAGATGATGTGATGCATACCACTGCAGATATTGCAAAAGTACCAGGATTTGAAGGTGGACAACAGTATTACAAAATGTTACTTAATGAAGATGTCTTAGAGTTGGTTATGTTTGATGAGACTTATCCTAATGGTAATAAGCCAGAATGGTACAAGAAACTAAAGATAAAGTTTATACTAAAAGAGGAATAGCAAAAAAAACTTATGAGATATTTTCAAAAACACACAACTTTAATTGCCTTAATGGCCTTATTTAGTTTGGGGTCATGTCATCAAAGTAAAGTTTCTGAAACAGCTTTAATAACTAATAGTGATAAACTTGAATTAAGACTTATAAAAGAAGTACTATGGTCAAAAGCTTATAGAGAACAAGATACAGTACTATTAGATAACATATTAGATGGAAGTTTTGAACTGATTGATGGTGATGGTAATCGATTTGGAAAAAGAGATGAATTGAATTGGATTAAATCAAATGCCATGGTACATGATTCTTTTCGTTATGAGATAAAACGATTGGATATATACGAAAATGGAACAGCAGTTGTAGCAGGAACTGGTCATATTTACAACGATTCTACATATAGCATCTATCAATCTAGCAATGTCCTTATAAAACGAGATTCATTATGGAAGGCTATTTTATCGCATGTTTCAGGATTTAAAAAAGTTAAATAAAAATAATATTAATGAAAAAATATTTATATAATATGGTCGCAATTGCGCTATTAAGCTCTTGTCACCACCATTCTAAAGAAAAAGAAGCAGTATTTCTAGAATCAATAAGCCATGATGTGAATTCTAATAACTTTATTGGCAAACATAAGTCAAAAGCTATGGTTTTAGGTGTTTTTCATTTTGAAAATCCTGGTTTAGATGGATACAAACCAAAGTTTGCATTTAATATCTTAGAAGAAAAAAGGCAAATAGAATTAGACACTTTATTAAGCAAAATAGCAAAATATAAACCAACAAAGATTTTACTTGAATGGTCACGCAATGATATGGATAGTATTGCTAATCAACGCTATAAAAACTATCTCAATGGTGATTTTATAATTGATGATAGACCTAACGAAATATATCAGATTGGATTTAAACTGGCTAAACAACTTGAGCATGACAAAGTTTATTGCTCAGATGCTAAAATAGAAAGTTGGTGTGGCGTGGAGTTAGATTGGGAAAATTATGACCAAAATTCTTATTTAAAATCTAGAGGGCAATATGCTAAATCAACACGCTATAATTATGATATATTCTACGCACTAAACGATTCTCTAAAAACAATAAGAACCTTAACAAATCATTTGGCAAAAATTAACCATCCTGAAAACAGTTTAAAAAGTCATCAAGCTTATCTTACCAATGATATTTTACAAGGTGCTGGTGATCATTATTTAGGAGCTGATGTCGTTGCCAATTGGTATAGACGCAATATGAGAATATTCTCAAATATATATGATATAACAGATTTTAACAAAGAAGAACGCCTTTTAATAATTTATGGTTCAGGGCATGTTTGGCAATTGCGACAATTACTAAATGACTCTCCTGATTTTGAATATGTTGATGTCAATAATTACTTGTAAAAAAAAGGTTCTAAATATTTATTTCTAGATAATAAAAATTCTACATTTTACTTAAGTAAAATGCCTAATTATTGAAATAGTAAAAACGATGAAAAGGTCAAGGCTTTGTTCTGATAAAGCCTATAATTCATTTCTAAAAATTTATATCAAATAAAAATCATTAAGATCAATCATTAAATGAAAAAAATAGTTTTCACATGGCTTTTATTACTATCAATTAAAATAACAGCCCAAAGCAATAAACAAGTATCAATTGCATTTATGAATGAAAACATTCATTACAAAGCCAAAGGATTTAGCAATTTTAATCCAGGTGGAGAAATTGGAATTACCCTAAAAAAGAAAGACATAAAATACTTTTTTTCTGAATTTAATATTTATGCAGGAGGCTACTATCACAAAAAAGTAGAAACGGCTTTTTATTTTAGAGCAGATTATTCTTTTGGCATAAAACTTCAAGATGTTTTAGCCATTGATTTGCATGGTGGTTTGGGCTATATGCATACATTTTATCCTGGGCATATTTATGAACAAAATGCAAGTGGTGATTTTGAAAAAATTAACCAAACAGGCAGACCTCATGCTATTGCAAATGTAGGGATTGGTATTACTGTTTTGAGTTCAGGCGACATAAAACCTTTTATTAAATACGAGCTTATGGGTGAGACACCATTCGCCAATGGAATTCCTTTTGTTCCTCACACTTTTTTAAAATTAGGGATTAAGTATAATTTCAAAAACAAAACACAATGAAAAATTATAAATATAAAATTGCTATAATATTCGTTACTATTGTTTCTTGTGAAAAACCAGAAATATTTAGCGCAGAAAAATATAACTGTCAGAGTAGTATCCCTGAAGACGTACTTACACATCCAAAGGCAGCTCAATATCAAGACATATTAGATAGAAATCAAGGATTAGAACTTGTTGGTGCATCTTTAATGATTAAAGACAATTATGGTATTTGGGTTGGATCTGTAGGCAAAGCAGACATTGGTTCAAATGTAGATGTAAAGCCTTGTAATAGATTTTTAATTGCGAGTATTACAAAATCGTTTACTGCAACAGCAATATTTAAATATATAGATCAAGGGTTATTGAGTTTAAATGATAATGCAAAAGATTACTTACCAGCATCAATTTATAACAAATTGAAAAATAGTAAAGAAGCCAAAATAAAACATCTATTAAATCATACCAGTGGCATCCCAGATTATTATACAATAGATTACGAATTAGACCGAATTAATGTATTATATAATAATTGGTCACAATACGATATCATTAAATATGCGTTTAACCAAGACGCCACCAACGCTGTTGGGGAAACATATGAATATTCAAACTCTAATTATTTGTTATTAGGCATTATTTTAGAGCGTATTTCAGGACAATTACTTGAAGAAATCTATGCTGATGAAATATTTAATCCATTAAATTTAAGTAGTGGCAATTATAGTGCAAATAACCCTATAACAGATGATACAGTAAAAGGTTATGTAGATTTATATGGAAATGGGCAGTATGTAGAGAGTCAGTTTCTATATAAAGATGAATTAGGTACTGCAGATGGAGGAATAGCTATGAATGCCTATGATTTGGGATTATTTTATGAAGGCTTATTCAATGGAAACCTAATATCGAATAGCTCATTAAACGAAATGACCAATTGGTTTCCGCTACCAATAAATTGGGTTGATGAAGATTTTGGGCATTTTCAAAATGGCTATGGTTTAGAACATAATGAAACCCCTTACGGCAATTCAGTTGGACATACAGGTGGTATTGATGGGTTTTTAAGTATTGCTCAGTATTTCCCAGAAAGTGATAAAACTTTTGTCTTATTAGTAAATAGTGGTTCTTATGAAAATCAAGCAAGAATTAATATATATAATGAATCTTTGCAAATAATGTTTGAAAATTAGCCATTCATATTTATTAACACAAGTCATTTATCGATTCATCGATGTTTTTTTCCTTTAATAAGGACAACTGACCATTTATCGTAAAAATAGAACGTTCGTATAATTTTTCATGCACAAAGAAGTATTGTTGCCTAATTTCGAAATGGTTAACAAACAAATAGTCCCATGAAACACCTACTAACTATTTTATGTTTTGCTTCTTTTACAGGTTCTTTTCTTACACTTTCTGCGCAAGAGCCTGCTAATGATAATCCTATTTACGATTATACAGAGCAACAATTAAGCAATACAGACACGATTCCAGGTTTTGAAACTAAAGCCAACAAATTAAAAATTACAGGTACTATTTATAAAAGTGATGGTGTAACACCAGCTAAAGATGTCATTTTGTTTATCGAACAAGCTGATGATAAAGGTGACTATCAAATAAAAACAAAAGACAATGGACGTTATATGCATCATAGAGGTTGGGTAAAAACTGATGCTGATGGTCAATATACCTTATATACTTTTGTACCTGGGGCAGCTACAGATCCTGTTACGTTTCCAAGGAGAAAAGGCCTTAAAAAAATATATCCAGTAATCATTGAAGAAGGTAAAACCGAATACAATGCCGATGCCTTTCTATTTGATGACGATCCGTTATTAACCAAAACTTGCCGTAAGCGCTTAAAGCGTAAAGGTGTAGAGAGCATATTAAAACCTGAGAAACAAGGTGATATGCTCGTGGCTACAAGAGATATCGTCCTTGAAGAGAGTACTACAGAACTTTAAATAAAATTGACTATTATATATATTTTGAAAACATCCTGCAACTCGCAGGATGTTTTTGTTTGTTTAATCTTATAGAAGCCCTCAATGCCATTGTTTTGCTAATAGTTGACGAAAATTCAATATACCATCACAATTTAACCTATATTCGCAGCGTTAAATAAACAGACAGCTTTTCTTTTTTTAATTTCTCACCATTTTAATCAATCCTTTGCTCTCTCCATTTTTTAATAAAATGCAGCTCAGATGATAACATCTGATACAAAAACAAAGCTTTGATACCTCCATTACATTTGGTTTTTAAAGTCATAACAACCAAGTAAAACAAATAGTATCAATACGCCTAAATTTTCAAGAGATATCAATGCCGACTTTGCAAAAACTTTAAGAAGCAGAGTTAACACCTACTTTAAAACTCAAAATAAAAGTAGAAATGCAAATAGCTCTATGGTGATTAAAACCATAACTATGCTTGCCTTGTTTTTTGTACCACTAATGTTTCTCGCCTCAGGCAATGTGTCACATGTAGGTTTATTATTTACATTATATATTATAAGTGGCTTTGGGATGGCAGGTATTGGCATGGGTGTCATGCATGACGCAATTCATGGTTCCTATTCTAAAAGCAAACGAATGAATATCATAATAGGCTATTCATTCAACATGATTGGTGCTAATGCCACAGTTTGGAAAATACAACATAATGTGCTACATCATACTTACACTAATATTGATCATGTTGACGATGATTTAAATGCACCTTTTTTTCTGAGATTTTCGCCTCATGCCAAGCATTATTGGGTACATCAATTTCAACACTTATATATTTGGTTTTTTTATGGTTTATCTACCATTTCGTGGATAACCACAAAAGACTTTGTACGTCTTAAACGTTATAAAGATATGGGCTTTTTAAATCAGAAAGGCGAATATCAAAAGGCCTTAGCAAGCATGGTTGCGTGGAAGCTGTTTTATTATTCGTATGCCATTGTATTGCCAATAATCTTATTGCCCTTTTCGTGGGGACTTATCTTATTAGCTTTTATTTGCATGCATTTTGTAACAGGGTTATTGGTAAGTATTGTTTTTCAAGTCGCACACATTATGCCTGACAATGAATTTCCTTTGCCAGACCAAGATAATCAAATAGATGATAATTGGTATGGGCATCAGTTTGCAACCACTACTAATTTTTCACCTAAAAGCAAAGTCTTATTTTGGTG
>CAZRDG010000136.1:0-6608 GCA_964598775.1 uncultured Lacinutrix sp. | reverse complement strand
AATTAAAGGTGATTTTGCGCGATCACTTTTTTGATGTAGCCAATGGGCTACAAGCTCTTTCCCTGTTCCATTTGGACCAGTAATTAAAACGCGAGCATCAGTACTTGCAACCTTTTCAATAATATCTTTAATATGTGAAATGGCTTTACTTTCACCAACCATTTCATAATTTTTACTAACCTTCTTTTTTAGCAACTTATTTTCAACGACTAGCTCTTTTTTATCAAGTGCATTACGTACAGTATTTAATAACCTATTTAAATCAGGTGGTTTTGAAATGTAATCAAAGGCACCTAAACGCATCGTATTTACTGCAGTATCCAAATCGCCATGACCAGAAATCATAACTACTGGAATTTCTGGCTTTATCTTTTTTATAGCTTCTAAGACTTCAACACCATCCATTTTTGGCATTTTTATATCGCATAAAATCAGATCATAGTCATCATTTTTTATCTTTTCTAAACCAGACAATCCATCTTCAGCTTCTTCAACTTGGTATGAGTCACTTTCTTCCGAAAGGATCTTGGTAAGAACTCGTCTAATGGCTGCTTCGTCTTCTATTACTAATATTTTTGACATAATTATTGATTATTTTTCTGAATGATGTGTATATCTCTTTGAGGGAATGGAATCGTAATATTATTTTCTCTGAAAAGTCTATCTATTTCGAATCTCATGTCACTTTGAGGGAAACGAGCATTAAAACTATCACCTAAAGTAAACACAACTCTAAAGTTTAGTGAGCTATCTCCAAAATCTGTAAACAAAACATTAGGTGGAGGCTCAGGAAGCACACTTGGATGGTTATTTGCAACTTGCAACAGCAATTTTTTTACTAATTGTACATCACTTCCATAAGCCACTCCAACGTTAACACCTTCTCGAGTTGTGGTTCCGTTTTGTGTCCAGTTATACAAGCTATTGGTTAAATAAAGATGATTAGGTATTACCAAGACTTTATTATCTGCAGTTGTAGCTCTTGTGGTTCTAAGTTTTATTTCTTCAACTCTGCCTACTTTACCTTCCAGTTCAATAATATCTCCTACATGAACGGATTGATCTACTAAAATAAAAACTCCAGAGATAATATCTTGGAATAAGGTTTGTAAGGCTAAACCAATACCAATTAACAAAGCTGCTGATGCAGCAAATATTCCTGTGACATTTACACCTACAGAATGAAATGTTATTAAAACAATGATGACATAGATTATCCATCTTCCATAGGAAAACACCACTTTGAATTTTCGCTTGTCCTCTCGTGGCATTCTTCTGGTAATAAGCTTTCTAATTATACCCAGAATAACACTGGCTATAGCCAGTACAACCATCAATATTAAAATATCCCTTACAGATATTTCAACTTCTTCAGTTAAATGAAATGATAATTTTAAAAAATCTCTAATCTTTTCCATTTCTTAATATCTTAACCATTTATATAATTCTTTATAACTCGGTTTTTTACCATACATTAATATACCAACTCGATAAATTTTTGCAGCAAACCAAACGGTAAACATAAAAGTCCCAATTAATAAAGCCAAAGCGATTAATTGCTGCCAAATTGGTACTCCGAAAGGAATTCGCATTAGCATAACCACAGGAGAAGTTAAGGGTATAAACGAAAATACTGTTGAAACCGTTCCGTGAGGATCTTCAATTACTGTAAACACTCCAACATAAACAGCCAAAATTAAAGGCATTAATATTGGCAACATAAATTGCTGAGTATCTGTTTCGTTATCAACTGCTGCTCCAATGGCAGCATATAACGAACTATACAATAAGTAACCTCCAATAAAAAATAAGATGAAAGCAACGACCAAATTAGCAATTGGCAAATTATAGATTGCAGACATTAAGTTTTGCATCTGACCTTGCGCTTCAGGACTTTGCATTGCTTGTTGCATCATTTCCTGTTGTGGTGTTTGCATTGCTGCTAAATCAACGCCAAAAATAACAGACACTATAGTAAGTAAAATTGTTCCTAAGATGATCCAAATAACAAATTGAGTGATCCCAGCCAATGACGTTCCAATGATTTTTCCCATCATTAGTTGAATGGGTTTCACAGAAGAAATAATCACTTCAATAATTCTACTTGTTTTTTCTTCAATCACACTTCGCATGATCATATTTCCGTAAATGATGATAAACATAAACAGCAAATAACCAGCAAAACCACCAAACGCCAACTTAACAATGTTATCCATTTTTGATGTTTTTTCACCTTGATAGCTTTCTTGTGCAATATCAATAGAAGTTCTAGATGCTTTGATTTTTTCGATATCAACTCCATCTTGTTGTAATTTTAAATCTGTTAACTTCTTTTCAAGTTTACTTTCTAAACCTGAGATAAGCGTTAACGAAGGTGTGTCTTCAGAATAAAACCTTATGGATCTTGCCATTTGATCTAGATCTTCATTTTTAGCTATGTGCAACAAGCCATACTCTTCGTTTTTTTCTACTTGAGCTTTTGCTTCATTGAGTGTAATATCATTAAGTATATTGTAAGTTGTATGATCTGTATTTTGAAAAATAGGACTTATTAACCCAGACTCATCCAATATAGAAATGGTCCGTTCCTTGTTATTATTTAATTGCGACAAATAAGCCACAACCGCAAAAAGAGCAATCATGATAATTGGGCTTAAAAAAGTCATAACAATGAACGACTTATTTTTAACCTTAGTCAAATATTCTCGCTTTATGATTAGAGGTAGATGGTTCATTATTAATTGTTTTTTACCGTTTGAATAAATATATCATTAGCCGAAGGAATGAGCTCATTAAAATGATTTACTTCAGCATTTTGAGTTAAAAATGTAAGCAAATCGTTTGAGGTTTCATTTGGCTTTAACTTGATGTTAAGTTTTAAATCGTCATTCAAAGACTTGAAATCTGCTTTTGAAACTTCAAATTTTTGCTGAATAAGATCCTTTAGTTGGTTTTCATTATCAGTCACCAAACCAACCTCAAAAGTGTTGGTTTTATAGTTTCGCTTAATGTCTTGCAGTTTTCCATCCAGAATCTTGTTAGATTTATGAATGAGTGCAATATGGTCGCAAAGTTCTTCAACAGATTCCATACGATGCGTTGAAAAAATAACAGTTGCACCTTCATTACGTAACTGTAAAATTTCATCTTTGATAAGGTTCGCATTTATAGGATCAAACCCTGAAAAAGGTTCATCAAAAATTAGCAATTTTGGTTGATGCAATACAGTAACCACAAACTGAATTTTTTGAGCCATTCCTTTGGAAAGTTCCTGAATTTTTTTGTTCCACCAATCGCCAATCTCCAACTTCTCGAACCAATATTTCAGGCGTTGCTTTGCTTCAGATTTGCTCATTCCTTTAAGCTGTGCAAGGTATAAAGCTTGCTCACCAACTTTCATAGATTTATATAGACCTCGTTCTTCAGGCAAATACCCAATATGTTGAATATCGCTTGGTTGTAATGGTTTACCATCTAATAAAACAGTACCTGAATCAGGCATTGTAATCTGATTGATGATTCTAATTAATGTAGTTTTACCAGCACCATTTGGACCTAATAAGCCAAAGATACTTCCTGTAGGCACTTCAATAGACACGTTATTTAATGCTTTGAAATCACCAAAATTTTTAGAGACTGAATTAGTCACTAATAAATTATCCATCTAGTTCTGTTTAGTGTTTTTAAATAAGTCTGGTAAAGATATTAAATGTTACAGCAAGTTAAGAGCATATTTAAAAGAATTGCTAAAAAAACAAAACCCACCCTTAAAAAAAATTAAGGATGGGAAAAATTGCTATGAAAAAGAAAAATTACCACTAATAGAATTAGTGGTAAATCAAATATACTGTTTTTTATTAAATAAATAGAATATCATATAAAATAACTTACCTATTTTGTTTTAAAGAAAGGATTCTCTTACCAATCAAAAAAGCTAAGGAATTTATGAAAACATATCTTTTACCTTTTCAAAAAATGATTTATCAGAACTTTCTGGTTTAGGATCAAAATGCTCATCATCTTTCATGCTTTCAAAAAAGTCCTTTTGTTTTTTATCGAGTGTTTTTGGTGTCCATACATTAACATGTACCAACAAATCACCTTTTCCGTAACCATTTATACTTGGAATTCCTTTACCTCTTAATCTTAATATTTTACCAGATTGCATTCCTGCTTCAATCTTAATTCGCACTTTGCCAGTAACTGTATCAATTTCTTTAGAAGTGCCCAATACAGCATCAGGAATACTCACATACAAATCATAATGCAAATTATCACCTTCACGTTGCAATGTTGGATGCTGTTCCTCAGTAATGGCAACTAATAAATCACCTGCAATTCCGTTTCCAGGTGCTTCGTTCCCTTTTCCAGAAACTTTAAGTTGCATACCATCAACAACTCCTGCGGGAATTTTAATAGATACTGTTTCTTCGCTTACAATTAGCCCTTGAGCATCTGCACCTGCTGGTTTTTTGTCTATCATTTCTCCTGCTCCACCACATGTAGTACAAGGTGAGGAGGTTTGCATTCGTCCTAAAATTGTATTCGTAATTCGCGTTACTTGGCCAGAACCATTGCATGAAGAACATGTTTTATAAGTAGTTCCTGAAGCTTTTATTTTACGCTTTACTTTTATTTTTTTCTCAACGCCATTTGCAATTTCTTCAAGAGTTAGCTTCACTCTTATTCTTAAATTGCTTCCTTTTACAACGCGTTGCCTTTGACCTCCAAAACCTGAAAATCCGCCTCCACCAAAGGCTCCACCAAAAATATCTCCAAACTGACTGAATATGTCATCCATATTCATACCTCCACCACCAAAGCCGCCTGCACCATCAAAGGCTTGATGTCCAAATTGATCGTAACGTGCTTTCTTATCAGGATCGCTTAAAACTTCATAAGCTTCAGCAGCCTTTTTAAAGTTTTCTTCAGCAGTTTTATCGTCAGGATTTTTATCAGGATGATACTTCAAAGCCATTTTTCTGTAGGCCTTTTTTATCTCGGCAGCAGATGCACTTTTATCTATTCCTAATATGTCGTAAAAATCTTGTTTTGCCATTTTTTAGTGTTTTTTATTGACCAATTACAACTTTAGGAAAACGAATCACCTTATCACCAAGCTTATATCCTTTTTCTAAAATATCAATAATTTTTCCTTTTAAATCTTTTGATGGAGCCGCAATTTGAGTTACTGCTTCATGATCATCTGCATTAAATGTATCACCTTTTTCAACCTGAATCACTGATAAGCCTTTTTGTTCAAGTGTAGATAACAACTTCTGATAAATTAGTAAAACACCTTTACGAACCTCTTCAGCCTCTTTATCTTCTTCAATATGATTTAATGCACGTTCAAAATCATCAAGCACTGGAAGCATTGCCACCATTACATCTTGACTTGCTGTTTTAAACAAATCAATGCGTTCTTTAGTGGTTCGTTTTTTATAATTTTCAAACTCAGCAAATAATCTTAAAAACTTATCCTTTTCGTTCTTTATTTCCTCCTTAAGCTGATCTTCAACAGATACAGTTTCTATTTGCTCTTGCTTTACCTCGTTTTCTTTTGCGTCTACTTTATCTTCTATCACGTCTTTCTTACTTTTCTTGCTCATAATTTTATAAACTCGAATGTTATATTTTTTATCTCAATATTAGTTGGCAAAAGTACTGCCATTATTATTAAAATGTCAAAATGTCACTAAAAATATTTTTTATTTTTTTTAACAAAATATATCTATTCATATGAGTACTTTTGCAGCAACACTAAACATTTATAAATTATGAAAACAAACTTTTTTAAATTTTTAACAATCATTGCTATTGGAGCAGCAGTGGTAAGCTGTAAGAAAAAAGCAGATGAAGCTGCAACAACAGAAGCAGCAGAGGTGGCAACATCTGAGGCGACATCAACAAAATACATGGTAAACACTGATGAGTCAGTTATTGAATGGAAAGGTTATAAGCCTACTGGATCACATGTTGGAACCATAAAAATAGAATCTGGAGTTTTTACAGTAAATGATGGAACTCTAGAAAGTGGTACTTTTATTATCGATATGAATACTATTGCTGATAGTGAAGCAAATGCAAGACTTGAAGGGCATTTAAAAAGTGCTGACTTCTTTGAGGTTGAAGCATTTCCAAGCTCAGCATTTGAAGTAACTGGTTTTGAAATGGTAGAAGGAAAAGCGATGCTATCTGGAAACTTAAAAATGAAAGACACTCAAAACAACGTGACATTTCCTGTAACAGTATCTCAGGATGGTGAAACCTTTACGCTAACTAGCGAAATGTTTACTATTGACAGATCTAAATGGAATGTGAAGTATGGTTCTAAATCGTTTTTCTCAGATTTAGGTGATAAGTTCATTAATGATGATATTGAATTAAAAGTTACTGTTAAGGCTACAAAATCTTAAGCATAAATCATACATGTTTTTAGAAAAGCCACTCTTGTTGAGTGGCTTTTTTTTGTTGACTTTGTGAAAATAAAAGGCTAACTTCGTTTAACGACGAGTATAAAACATTAAAACGATTCATACACGCTTTAAAGTTAGCTACAATTAATTAAAATAACATATGCGATTTTTTAAACTAAATAGAAAACT
>CAZRDG010000135.1:0-6611 GCA_964598775.1 uncultured Lacinutrix sp. | reverse complement strand
GTTCATATTAAAGGAACTTTGGTTGAAAGCCAAGGTAAAGGTCAAAATGTTGAAATTCAAGTCAATTCAATTGAAATATTAGGCGATTCTGATCCGGAAACTTATCCTATTCAGCCAAAAAAACATTCTTTTGAGTTCCTTCGTGAAAATGCACATTTACGCACTAGAACCAATACGTTTAGTGCTGTAATGCGTTTACGTTCGTCATTATCATTTGCGATACATAAGTATTTTAATGAGAATGGTTTTTATTATATGCATACTCCTATTATCACTGGAAGTGATGCCGAAGGTGCTGGCGAAATGTTTAGGGTAAGTGCTTTAGATGCAAAAAATCCGCCACTGAAAGACGATGGAACTGTAGATTATTCTGAAGATTTCTTCGGAAAAGAAACCAACTTGACAGTTTCTGGTCAATTGGAAGCCGAAACTTATGCTATGTCGCTTGGTAAGGTGTACACATTTGGTCCAACCTTTAGAGCTGAAAATTCTAACACATCTAGACACTTAGCAGAGTTCTGGATGGTTGAGCCTGAAGTTGCCTTTATGGACATTCACGGCAATATGGACTTGGCTGAAGATTTCATGAAATCTGTAATCGGTTACGTATTAAAAAACAATAAAGAAGATTTAGAGTTTTTAGAGCAACGTTTGATACAAGAAGACAAGTCGAAACCACAAGCTGAGCGTAATGAAATGACATTAACAGATAAACTTCGTTTTGTAGTTGACAATAATTTTAAGCGAGTTACGTATACTGAAGCCATTGATATTTTAAGAAATAGTAAGCCAAACAAGAAAAAGAAATTCAATTATATCATTGAAGAATGGGGAGCCGATTTACAGAGTGAGCATGAACGTTTTCTGGTTGAAAAACATTTTAACTGTCCTGTAATTTTATATGATTATCCAGCAAATATTAAAGCCTTTTACATGCGTTTAAATGAAGATGGCAAAACTGTTCGTGCTATGGACATCTTGTTCCCTGGAATTGGAGAAATTGTTGGTGGAAGTCAGCGTGAAGAACGATTAGAAGTATTAAAACAAAAAATGGCTGCACTTGATATTCCGGAAGAAGAATTATGGTGGTACTTAGACCTTAGAAAATATGGAACAGCAGTACATTCAGGTTTTGGTTTAGGTTTTGAACGCTTGGTTATGTTTGCCACAGGAATGACAAATATTAGAGATGTAATACCTTATCCAAGAACACCTCAAAATGCTGAATTTTAAATAGTTCAATACAAAGAAAATAATAAATAAAACAATCTTCGTTTCTTATTAATGTAGATTGTTTTTTTTATTTTTATAAAAACCCAAATTAATACAATGCTTAAACAGTATTTACAGTTTAAATTATCTCAAAAATTATCGCCTCAACAAATACAATTGATGAAGCTGATACAGCTCCCTACGCAAGCTTTTGAGCAACGTCTTAAACAAGAATTAGAAGAAAATCCAGCACTTGAGAGTGGTAAAGAAGCCTCTGATGAGTACGATGAAGACTTTGATAACAGTGAAGATTATAATGACAATGACTCAATAAGTGCAGAAGATATTAACGTTGATGAATATTTAAGTGATGACGAGATTCCAGACTATAGAATGCAGGCCAACAACTATAGTGCAGATGATGAGGACAAAAGTGTACCTTATGCTTCTGGAACCTCCTTTACTCAACATTTAACGAATCAACTTAGCACGTTTAGATTGGATGAGGAAGAAGAGCAAATCGCTGAGTTTTTAGTTGGTAGTGTTGATGAAAGTGGCTATATACGTCGTGCATTAAGTGATATTATGGATGATCTTGCTTTTACTCAAAACGTATATACGAATGAGAAGAAAATTGAAAGTGTCCTTAAAATTGTGCATCAATTAGATCCAGCTGGAGTTGGAGCAAGGAATTTACAAGAATGTTTGTTAATTCAATTACATAGAAAACTACAAAACCCAAATGTTGAATTAGCAACAGCAATAATTGAAAAGGCTTTCGAGCAATTTACCAAAAAGCATTATCAAAAATTACTTCAAAAATTCGATGTTACTGAAATTCAACTTAAAGATGCTATTCTTGAAATAGAACGATTAAATCCCAAACCTGGAAGTTCTTATTCTGGAAATACAAGAATGATTGAGCATGTTGTTCCAGATTTCACCATCAAAATTATTGATGGGGAATTAAACCTAACCTTAAACGGAAGAAATGCTCCAGAGTTGCATGTTTCTAGAGAATACAATAACATGCTAAAAGGGTATAAAGAATCTAAAGATAAATCGAAATCACAAAAAGATGCTGTTATTTTTATCAAACAAAAATTAGATGCTGCAAAGTGGTTTATTGATGCCATAAAGCAACGTCAGCAAACCTTGTTTGTCACTATGAGCGCGATTATGCATTATCAAGAAGAGTATTTTTTAACAGGTGATGAACGGAAATTAAAACCAATGATTTTAAAGGACATCGCAGATGAAATTGAAATGGACGTGTCTACAATTTCAAGGGTTGCCAATAGTAAATATGTTGATACACCGTATGGCACAAAATTGATTAAAGAATTGTTTAGTGAATCAATGACTAATGATCAAGGTGAAGAAGTTTCAACTCGTGAAATAAAGAAAATTCTAGAAACAGTTATTAAAGAAGAAAACAAGAAAAAACCTTTAACTGATGAGAAACTTGCAAAAATTCTCAAAGAAAAAGGATACCCTATTGCAAGACGTACAGTTGCTAAGTATAGAGAACAACTTGATTTACCAGTTGCACGTTTAAGAAAACAAATCTAGTTTGAGCAACATTTTAAAAAGTATATCGTACATTTTTCATCCTTTATTTATGCCATTTATTGGTGCTTTATTTTATTTTTCAAAAGCACCTCGATATATTCCAATGCCATTTATTAAGGCCAAGTTATTTGCACTTGCTTTATTTACCATCATACTGCCTATACTTTTATATTATTTGCTAAAAACAACCAGGAGAGTAAATTCTATTCATTTAGACAGTACCAAAGAGCGCATAATACCATTAGTATTAAACGCCATAATTATATTGTTAATTACACAACGTATCATTCCTATCAATGAAATAGTTGAGCTTTACTTCTTTTTTATTGGAGTTTTACTGTCTACAATGGCCTGTCTCATATTGGCCATTTTAAGATTTAAAGCAAGTATTCATATGATAGCAGCTGGAGGTGTACTTATGTTTTTTATAGCTTTAAGCATTCACTTTAGCATTAACATTATTGGTACAATAGCTTTGTTTTTTATTATAGTTGGTGCAATAGCCACTTCGAGATTGCACATGCATGCACATACACATATTGAATTAATGATTGGCTTTTTTGTTGGGTTGATTCCGCAACTTATCCTATTGAATTACTGGCTATAAAATATAAAACATTAGTCCAACTTTGATGACATTTAAATCTAATGGTTCATCATTCAATTTGTATTCTCTAAACGTATTACTAAGTGCATAGTATAAATGTAAATTCCAACTATCATAACCAGCACTAAAGGTTAATCCATATTGTAATTTGTTAATGGCATCATTAATATTGATTATATATGACTCATCTGATCCTACAAATTTTGTTCTTGAAGAAAACACATATCCTAATTTAAACCCGCTATAAATACGCCAAAATTTATATGTTTCCGCTGTTGAAGTTCTCCATCGAAACTCAAATGGAAGTTCTATTTGGTACAGGTCAAATTTATTTTTGCTAAAATTCCCATTGCTTAAAACCTCATATTCAAATTGTCCATTGGTTTCAGATATCTTTAAATTTTGATTGAACGAACTTGCAGACAGCCCAAATCCAATCCCTAAAGCAAGGTTGCGTTTTTCGTTTATAGGAAAGTCCCTAATAAACCCTAAGTGAAATCCTCCTGAAAAACCATTTTGAGACATATCACGAAGTTTATTGTCTAATATGTTATAGGTTACTCCTAAATAAATTTGATCTTCTCTATACAGCGAATCTAGCTCTTTAACCACTATATTCGGATTTTGTGCATATAAAGATTGAGCAGCTAATGTAATTAGAGTTAAAACAATTAAAATACGTTTCATAAGATAAAGTCAAAAAGTAAAAATAAAAAAAGGCATTCAAAATTGAATGCCTTTTTTTAATCTAATAAATTAAGATATTATTGGTTTTTAGAAACATCACCTGGAATAGCAGCGTAATTAATTTTTAAAGCATTTACTTTTCTTAGTTCTTGCTTTATATCTCCAACTAATCCCATATTAGCTTCTTTATCTACTTTTAATGATGTAGTCAAAAATGGTACAAGTTCTTCTCTTTTTGAAGCTCTTTCTGCAGCAATAAATGCAGCTATTTCACTTACATCAGCAAAATTGTCATTCAATTGAATTCTAGCTTCTGTACCCATTTGCTTGTAATTAGCACTTGGTTTACCTGCATAAATGTACATTATCAAATCCTTTTTGTCCAATTTTTCAACTTGATCTGCACTAGGCAGTCTGTTTTCAATCTTTAATGTATTTTCTCTCATTACAGTAGCAACCATAAAAAAGAATAGTAACATGAAAACAATATCAGGTAATGATGCTGTATTTACAGCTGGCAAATCGCCTCCTTTTTTCTTTTTAAATTTAGACATTTGTTATTATGTTTTAATCTATATTATTGGTCTTGTACTTCTGAAAGTTTTTGTGGATATTCTAATCTGATTTGATCAATAACCTCTGCTAACTTTTCTTTGTTACCGCTCCATTTTACATCTTTATAGTTTTTTTCCATTTCTATAAAGTTCATATCTCTAAATCCCTTTTGAGGACCTATTTCTAGAGCTCTTCTGTTTCTCAATTCATTATATGCACCAACTAGTTCGTTTTGAACTGATATATATTGTGCATATGATGTTTCACGTTCGTTTTTTAAAGAAATAATTGCTTTGTCAGGATTATCTGAAGAACTAGGGCTTTTAGCTCCTTTACAATAATTGCAAGTGCCATCACCACCATTATCTAAAAATTCAACAGCTGCAGCTCTTAAATCCTTCAGTTTCATTAACTCATCCTCAACTAGCAATTGATCTTTACCATTAATTAATACTGTAAAAATATTTTTTTGTTTAATGATAACGTCTTCTTCAGACTCTTCCATTGGAGGTAGTTTTCTGGAAATCCCAGAATCTTTCTCCATGGTCGTTGTTACCAAGAAAAATATTAACAGTAAGAAGGCAATGTCGGCCATAGAGCCTGCATTTACTTCTGGTGCTGATCTTTTTGCCATAATTATTTAATCATTTTTTTAAGTCCGAAAAATAACATGGTACCACTTGCAATTAATGCTAATGCATAGAACATGTATAATCCAGCCCCTACTAATTTATCGTCACTTGCAGATAATACTTCACCATCTCTAAGTGGTGTTTCTACTCCTTTTGCAAAAGCAAAATAGCAGATTAAACCTAGAACAACGAACGAACCAACACCTTTAAGAGCACCCATTAAAGCCTCTTTGTGTGAAAATAGATTTAATAATGTGTAAATCACAACTGATGCAACCACTATAAAGAAAACTGCATAAGCTACATACATCATATTATCTATTTGGCCTTCGTTGCCTGCAATAATCATTACACCAAAAAGTATACCAACTAATGCTAGCACGAGTGAAATGATCTTAAAAATTTTATGTAAACCCATAATTGTTTGCTTTTTTAAATTACTTCTTGTGTCTCACCAATAAATCCATCAAAGAGATAGATGCATCTTCCATATCATTAACTATACTGTCAATTTTAGCAATAATATAGTTATAGAAAATTTGAAGTATAATCGCAACAATTAAACCAAATACTGTTGTTAATAATGCAATTTTAATACCTCCTGCTACAAGTGAAGGCTGCATATCTCCAGCTGCTTCAATCTTATCGAAGGCGTCAATCATACCAATTACAGTTCCCATGAACCCAAGCATTGGTGCCAAGGCAATAAATAATGAAACCCATGATACATTTTTCTCTAATTGTCCCATTTGTACTCCTCCGTAAGCTACTACAGCTTTTTCGGCAGCATCAATATCTTCATCAGCTCTATCCAATCCTTGATAGAAAATTGAAGCAACAGGCCCTTTTGTGTTTCTACAAACTTCTTTAGCAGCTTCTACACCACCTGATGATAATGCGTCTTCTACGTCTTGTACTAATTTCTTAGAGTTTGTAGTAGATAAGTTTAAAAAGATAATTCTCTCTATAGCAATTGCTAATCCAAGAATTAAACATAATAATACAATCCCCATGAACCCTGGTCCACCTTCAATAAAACGCTTTTTTAATTCTTGATGAAATCCAAGCTCTTCAGTTGCGGCATCGGCTGCACCTTCATCTTGAGTTGAACTTACAACTGTGTTTACAATTGTGTTTGTGTTTGCATTTGTGTTTGCATTAACGGTTCCGAATGCCATAACACATGCAATGGCTAGAATAGAAAATAATCTTTTCATTGTTCTTGATCTTAATTTTATTAGTTAAAGTGTTAAAGATATAAAAAAAATGTAATTAAAAAATAAAAATTACAGCAGAGAGGAAGGGATTCGAACCCTCGATACGCTTTTGACGTATACACACTTTCC
>CAZRDG010000134.1:0-6615 GCA_964598775.1 uncultured Lacinutrix sp. | reverse complement strand
CTCTAAGCTTAAAACAAAGCACGTTAGCGTTTTGAAATAGAGTTGTTTGATATATGTTTCTGTCGTGAACATTTGAAACGACCTTTCTCAAATTCACGTAATTTTTGATGTTTTGTTTTTCTTCCTTGCACTCTTGCTCTCCACATTTTGAAACTGCTAGGTTTCATTTCTCTCCTCATTAAGTTGATCACGCCTTGCTCGTCAAGATCAAATTGCATTTTAATGGCTTCAAAAGTTGTTCGGTCTTCCCAAGCCATTTCTATAATTCTGTCTATCTCGCTGGTAGTAAATTGCATAAGACAAATATAAATAATGTTTAAGATAATTTAATTAAGATTAAACAAAAATTAACATATACAATTTAAATAAGGTTTGTTTTTAGAATTAATTTATCTAAAATAAATTTCTTTATTTGGCTAGGTTATTTATCATGCCATTAAAGATGAGGCCATGAAATAGCAAAACGCTATACCAATAGAGTCTTCCCCATAGTCCACGAGGTCTAAATGTTGCAGTTTGTTTAAGTAAACCATCTTCAATTTTAAATTCTAACCAAGCTTCTCCAGGTAAGCGCATTTCTGCATAGAGTAGTAGCTTTTGTTGGGATTTGTCGGCATAGATGACACGCCAAAAATCGAGAGCATCTCCTGCGTCTAGATCTGTTGGACTTGTTCTTCCGCGTCGTAAGCCAATACCTCCAACAAGTTTGTCAATATAACCTCTTAATTTCCAGAGAAAATTACCATAATACCAACCGTTTGTTCCGCCTATACTCCAGATTTTATTTAATGTTTTTGTGGTATCATTAACTTTTCTCTCTTTATAGTCTGTGAAGCAACCAAACGTTGGTACATTGATGTATTTGTGTAAATTTTTTCTCAATCGTCCGCTGCTTATCATTGAGTCTTTCCAACTAGAGACTATGCTATTTTGTTCAATTTTTTCGAATGCTAAGGCGACAGCTTCTTTATATGATTTTGGTTTTACATTTAAAATTTCATTAATATTACTAGGCTTACCAATAATTTGAACTCCCATACTATCTACCAAGGTTGTGGCTAGCTTGTAAGATGTAGAAGTTACAAAGTACAACCAATAAGATGAAAGCTTTGGCGTCATAACAGGAACTGTCAAAATATATCGTTTCAAGCCTCTTACTTCTGCAAATTGCAAAAGCATTTGCTTATAAGTTAAAACTTCAGGACCGAAAACGTCATATGATTTGTTGTATAACTCTTTACGACCAACACTACGATGTAAAAAACTCAATACATCTCTAACAGCAAGAGGTTGCGTTTTTGTATTCAGCCATTTTGGGGCAATCATAAATGGTAATTTTTCAACCAAATCTCTAATAATTTCAAAAGAAGAGCTTCCTGAACCCACAATAATGCCTGCTTTGAAAATGGTTAATCCGTAACTATTTGATACTAGTAGGTCTTCTACATTTTTTCGAGATTGTAAATGTTTGGATAAATTATCTTCGTTGGTAATGCCACTTAGATATATAACTTGTGTCGCGTTGGTTTTTTCAATTTGATTTTTAAAATTGATGGCGCACTTTTCTTCAAGAGATTCGAAATCTTTAGAAGAATTCGACATGGAGTGAATTAGATAGAAGGCAACATCAATATCTTTAGGAATACTGTTAAGAGTCTCAGGTTTTAAAAAATCAGCCTCAACAATATCAATTAGGTCTTCTTCTAAATAGCTTTTATCTGCTCGCAACTTATCTCTAACCGCACAAACAACATTGTGTTTGTCGTTGGTTAATAATGGTATTAGGCGTTTACCAATATAACCTGTTGAACCTGTTACAAGAATTTTCATTTGGTTTATAATTTAGGCCTTTGATAGTCAAAACGTTTATTTAATTCTGGTATCGCATAACCATCTAATCCATTTATTGCAGCAACTTGAGCCTTGGATAAATTAATAAATCCATCATCTTCTATTAAATCATCATTTAAGTGTAAGCCAATAATTTTTCCAATTACTAGAATTGTATCATTGGCTTTGATGATATATTCTTCGACATACTCCATGGCTAGTTGGAGTGGTGTACCTTTAACAAAAGGCGCTTTAAACTCATTTTTATATTCTGAAATAAGGTTTGTTTTGTCAAATTCAGAAATTTGTGCGTCATATTTAGCTGATGTATGATGCGCATCTTCTAAGATAGGAAAATGAATGTGATTTATGGTATAATAGCCAGTTGACTTGATGTTTTCATAAGTGTTTCTCAAAACTGTAGTCGGCCTGCAAAAAAAACCGAGCATTGGAGGATTGGATCCAATGTGTGTTACTGAACTAAATACAGCTACATTTTCAATTCCGTTTAAGGATTTTGTTCCAATTAGATTAGCAGATTTGTAACCAGAACAACTATTAATTAAATTTATTCGGTATATATGATGTAAGTTGTCAAGCTCTTCATTACTAATATAGGTCATTATAAAGTTTTAAAATTATTAATTTTAATGCCTTTCGCTTTTAAATCAAACATCAAATTATACAATCCAAAAAAGGTTCTATTTATATAAATAAAATGCTTTGAGCCTCTATTGCCGTTCATTTTTCTTAATTCTGTACTTTTGCTATACTTTTCCCCAAGCTCAGCTATTTTACCAAAAAACTCAGCGTCTGAGAAATCGAAATATTCTACATGAAAGGGTTGTGTAAATAAGCTCAACATTTCATGAAACATTTCTGAAAAGAATTCTAATTCTTCAGCAGTATCATCTTCTCTTAAAATCTCTAATTCAAACATTTTTTGTTTGAAAATTTCAGGATTATTAATACTTTCTTTTTTTGCTAATTCGAAGTAAGGTGTATAAAATTCTTCAGGAACTGCTTTCATACATCCAAAATCAATGGCAATAAGCTTACCCTTTTCTGAAATTAGAAAATTACCTGGATGTGGATCTGCATGCACTTTGCGAAGTACATGCATTTGGTACATATAAAAGTCCCATAGCGCCTGTCCTAGTTTATTGGATAATTCCTGATTTGTATTGTGTGCTACAAACTCAGATAAATGTTCACCATGCATCCAATCCATGGTTATGATGCGTTCAGAGGATAAGTCTTCGTAATAACGAGGAAACTCTAAGTTTGGAATTTGTTTACAGGCCTCTGCTATTGCTTTGCTCTGAGCAATTTCTAAGATGTAATTGGTTTCTTCAATTAATTTGTCTTCAACTTCTTTAAAATATTTATCAGAATCTTTGCCTTTAATATTAAACATTTTAATCGCAATAGGTTTAACTAAGGCTAAATCTGAGCTGATACTATCTGCAACTCCTGGATATTGAATTTTCACAGCAAGTTTTTTCCCATCCTTAAATGCTTTGTGTACTTGTCCAATACTGGCAGCATTTACAGAAGTTGCATCAAAAGTATCATATAAGTCGTTTGGATATTTCCCGAAGTATTTTTTAAATGTTTTTAAAACTAAGGGAGGAGAAAGAGGTGGTACTGAAAATTGAGCGAGAGAGAATTTCTCAACATATGCTTGAGGCAAAATACTCTTTTCCATGCTCAACATTTGAGCTACCTTTAAGGCGCTACCTTTTAAACTCTTTAACCCATCATAGATGTCTTCTGCGTTATTCTGATTTAGACGCACTTTTGCATCATCTTCAGAATTAATAAGCTTATCACCATAATACTTTATGTAATTGACACCAACTTTAGCGCCTGTTTGAAAAAGCTTTGAAGCACGTTGTATTTTAGTAGTAGGTATTTTATCTATGGTTTTCATTTAGTTCATGTGCATTTTTTCCTTGTATAAAAATTTACCAAGGTCTATAATGCTTTTTAGAGGTTTAATATCAATTAAGTCAAAACTTGTATTAACAGCTTTTTCAATAAATATGTCCGTTTTTTCGAATGAAGGAGATGTGTCTTCTAGCCAAAACTTTATGGTAATCATTAATTGTAACCAGGCAGATTGCTGGATACTCATATTTTGGGCTTTTTCTAATTTTTCCTCCTTAACTTCAAAAACTACAATGTCAAGATGTTTAATGAAAAGTGTAAAGCGCTCCTTTAATTTGAGCAAAGAGCGATGTTTTTGTAAATGATCTTTGTCGCGTTTTAGCATATAAACGACAAAACTTCTATTCATAGTTAAAATTTCGAAGAACGTATAATAAAAACTTAAAAGTTTGTTACGCGAATCAAAGGATTTAAAATCTTCATTTTTTTCCAAAAGATTGTAAGCATTATCAAAGAACTCTTTAAAAATGGATTGTTCTAATGCATTAAAATTCCCGAAATATTTATAAAACTCTTGTTCTTCAAAATTATTTGCTTTGGCAAAGTTGTAAATAGAAGTTGGTTGAGCGTTGTGTTGTTGAACATAATCCATATAATAACTAATTATGTCTGCACTTGATATAGATTTCTTTTTAGCCATCTGTAATTTATTGATAGATCAAAAATACAAAATGTTTAATAAATAAAATAAAAGATTAAACAAAATTTAACACAGTTGATAAATCTTATGTTGCGTTTCTGTAAATAATGCAATGATAATTTTATTAATGTTGTTTTATAGTGTGTTTAATATCTACTTTTGCTCTAAATTTTTTTTCTAATGGCTTCATCAAGTAAAAAGCTTAGTTTTTTGGATACATATCTAACCTTATGGATTTTTATAGCCATGGGTTTAGGTGTCACTTTAGGCTATTCTTTCCCTTCCGTTACAACATATATAGATTCATATAGTAGTGGAACCACTAACATTCCAATTGCAATTGGTTTAATATTAATGATGTATCCACCTTTAGCAAAAGTAGATTATGCCTTATTACCTAAGGTTTTTATGAATGTTAAGGTTTTATCTATCTCTTTATTTTTAAATTGGATAGTAGGTCCAATTTTAATGTTTGCGTTAGCTTTAATATTTCTTCAAGACCATCCAGATTATATGGTTGGATTGATTTTAATAGGCTTAGCACGCTGCATAGCCATGGTTTTGGTCTGGAACGATTTAGCAGAAGGAAGTAGTGAATATGGTGCAGGTTTGGTAGCTTTAAATAGTATTTTCCAAGTGTTTGGTTATAGTTTTTATGCATGGCTTTTTATTACAAAACTTCCACCATTATTTGGTTTTGAAGGTGCTATTGTAGATATATCTATTTCAACCATTGCCGAAAGTGTTGCGATATATTTGGGCATTCCTTTTTTAGCTGGTTTATTAAGCAGATTTATATTGGTAAAAGCAAAAGGAGAAGAGTGGTACACTAAAAAATTCATTCCAACTATCTCACCAATCACTTTAATAGCATTGTTATTTACAATTGTGGTGATGTTTTCATTAAAAGGTGAATTGATTGTTGAAATACCAATGGATGTTGTAACCATAGCAATTCCGTTACTTGTTTATTTTGTAATCATGTTCCTTATTGGCTTTTTTGTATCTAAAGCAATGGGAGCGTCATACGATAAAAATGCTGCTATTTCTTTTACTGCAGCTGGAAATAATTTTGAGTTAGCTATTGCAGTATCTATAGCTGTATTCGGATTAAATTCAGGGCAAGCATTTACAGGTGTTATTGGACCTTTAGTTGAAGTTCCTGCTTTAATTTTATTGGTTAGGGTGGCTTTTTGGCTAAGAAAAAAGTATTATTTAAAAGTATAACATTTCTGAACTAACGTTTATTTCATTTCATAGAATTGATTTTGTAAATTAGCAATCAAATAACGAAAACCATTAATATATAACAACGATGAAAAAATTACTATTAATAATGCTTGCGTTTACAATGTCTTATGCTGTAAATGCCCAAATACAGACGCCTGCACCAAGCCCTGCATCTAAAATTGAGCAAAAGGTTGGTTTAACAGATGTTACTATTGAATATTCTAGGCCTTCAATGAGAGGTAGAACTATTTTTGGAGATTTAGTGCCTTATGGAAAACTTTGGAGAACAGGAGCAAATGCCAGAACTAAAGTAACGTTTAGCGACGATGTCACTGTAGGAGGCAAAACTCTAAAGGCAGGATCATATGCTATTTTTACAATTCCACAAGCAACCAATTGGGACGTGATTTTTTATACTGAACACGCAGGAGGTGGAGCACCGCAAGAATTGGATGAAAGCAAAGTAGCTGCAAGAGCTACAGTAGATGTTCATGCAATCCCTTTTGATGTTCAAACATTTTCTTTTGACATTAATAACATATCCAATAATGGAGCAACTATTGATATAATATGGGAAAAAACTTATGTGGCAGTTCCTTTTGAAGTGCCAACTGATAAAGCTGTAATGGCTTCTATTGAATCAGCTTTGGCTGGACCATCTGCTAATGACTATTACAACGCAGCTGGTTACTATTTAAGTGAAGGTAAAGATGCTTCGAAAGCTAAAGAATGGATTGATAAGGCAATGAGCATGATTGAAAAACCTGCGTTTTGGCAATTAAGACAACAGTCTTTAATTTATGCTGCTGCAGGTGACAAAAAAGGAGCAATTGCAATTGCTAAAAAATCTTTAGCTGCTTCGGAAGAAGCTGGAAATGCAGATTATATAAAAATGAATAAAGATTCGCTTAAAGAGTGGATGAATTAATCATTTATAATAACATATATTTTAAAAGCGAGCCAAT
>CAZRDG010000133.1:0-6634 GCA_964598775.1 uncultured Lacinutrix sp. | reverse complement strand
ATATAAGTAGGAAGGCTAACTATAAAGATAAGGAGAAACCAAATTATTTGCTTATTCATAATATTGTTTCTATTTTAACAAATATAATAATTTATATTCCACAATAATGAAACAATATGTTGCGATAATTAATTATCGAACTTTAGTTGCCATTTCAATATCTATCTTAACACCAGTAATTGCCTACAAATACAACATAAACTATAATATTGACCTTACGTTAATAAGTATAGCCATTGTGTTTCCTTTGGTATTTACTATTAGAAGTTCATTTAGAAGACGAGAAAAAGCTCTGGAGCATTTGAGTCAATTTAGAGGTTCTGTTAAAACCGTTCATTATTTTTTTCTTGGAGCTACAGCTTTAAGCCAGGAAAAACAGGCTGAAGTTGACTCTATTCTTGAAGAAATAAGTGAAAAAGTCATGGATCATCTTAGGAATAACGACCATAATACAAATGATTTAGATGAAGTTGTAAATAAAGTTTATTTGTTTATTATGCAAAATAAAGATGTGCTTTCAAAAAGTGTAAAAGATAAAGTGACGAGATTTATGTTTGACATGCACGAGTCCATTGAAAACTTATTAGCTATTCATACGCATAGAACTCCAATCAGCTTGAAGGCATACTGTTTAATATTCATTTACATTTTTCCATTAATTTATACGCCAACCATTATTAATAAAGTAGGTTTGGGAACCACAATTTGGATTACGTATTTTGTGGTTATCTTAAGTCAGTTTATCCTAATTTCTCTATATAATATTCAAGATCATATGGAGTATCCTTTTGATGAAGAAGGTTTGGATGATATTAACTTAAAGAATTTTAAAATTAGAAGGTAGAAGTATATTTCCCTATCTGTTCGATAACAATGACAATCTTTTCATTGTTTACATTGGTTGTGAAAAACAAATACGACTCACCACCATCCTTAATGTTGAATTTAGATCTTATTTGAGCTACAGTCTCAGGAAAATTCCTAGTAGTGATATTGGCTTTGGTTTTCGAAAATTGCTTGGCAATCAACTTTTTGGAGTAAGGCATTACGTTTGTAATTTTGAATCGTCTTCCTGGAAACTCAATCTGCTTCTCTGAGGTGTATAAATGTGAATGTTTGTGTAATTTAAAAAGCTTTAGCTTACTTGAAATTGTATTAAAGGCTCCTGATTTCATTATGGCGCTATTTGGTTCATATAAGTAGGTTTGAGGTAAGCTGAAAAGAGATTCTGTATGCTTTTCTTCCGTAATATTAAATTCAAAAACTTGAGTGTTATTTTCAATGAGATTGACAGTTTTTACGGAGACATCCTCTTCAAAATTAGATTCCAAAAGAAATAGTAATTCTTTAACATCATTATCAACAGCTACTATATGAATGTCTTTAACCCATTTTAATTCATTCAATCCAATGGAGAGATCAAGCATTGGTGATGCTTTGATTAAAATCGTTTTGGAATATTTAAATAGTAAATCTAAATGCTCAGTGACATCAGGTAAGCAATCTTTTAAATAGAATACTTTACCTTTATTGTCATTACGCCTTGAAGGGTCTATATAAATACAATCGAAAATGGTATTAGAATTTTTTAAATACATAATACCATCTGTAGTTACAGTATTTATATGATTTACTTCAAGTGTTTTAAAATTATGACTTACAATTTCTGACAGATTTTCATCCAGTTCACAATGTGTGACTTCTTTAAATTGTTTTGAAAAGTAAAACGCATCAACACCAAAACCTCCTGTTAGATCTATTATCGAGAGTCCTTTGACTAAAGTCGATTTGTACTGTGCTGTTATTTCAGAGGATGTTTGCTCAATATTTAGTTTATTAGGAAAATAAATATTTTCCGTATTGAACCAAGTTGGAAGTTTGCTTTTGCACCTTCTTTTGGCTTCAATCTGTTCTGCTAATTCTTTAATATCAACCTCTTCAAAATCAGTTTTTCTTAATAATAAAGAAACAATATCAGTATCTAAATTATTATTAATAAAATTTTGATTTACAGTATTTAAAACATGTTTATTCAATGTAAACCTATAAGTCTTTTGTAAGTCGTTTTACGATTTTGTTTTCAGCAAGGAATTCCTTTAAAATGACTTTTATGGCTGTATAAGCTGGGATAGCGACTATCAAACCGACTACACCAAATAAAATTCCCGCAATAAGAATCACTAAGAAAATTTCAAGAGGATGTGATTTTACACTTTTTGAGAAAATAATGGGTTGACTAAAGAAATTATCTACCAACTGTCCAACAATAAATACAATAAATACCCAAAATGTTTTTGGCATTATCACATCACTAAAACTTGCACCCAAATTGCTAGTCATCGTTAGAGCAATCATTAAAAAACCTCCAACTAATGGACCAACATAAGGAATGAGATTAAGTAAAGCACACAAAAAGGCGATAACTATAGCGTTTTCAACACCAATAATAAGTAATCCTATGGTGTAAATGATAAATAAGATGAGGATTTGAAAAATTAAACCAACAAAATAACGCGATAACAAATCTTTAATTTTTATTGAAGAATTTTTCCAACGCGACTCTTTTTCATCTGGTACGAAGGTTAATATTCCGTTTTCGAATAACTTACTATCTTTTAGGAAAAAGAAAGAAATAAACAGTACTGAAAATAATCCAATGCTAAAGCTCCCAAGACCACTAATAAAAGAATTAAAGAAATTAGGAATGATGGAGTAATCTAATTTTGATAGAAGGTTGGAATCTTTTAAAGATTTTTCTACATCAATATTATTAAACTCAAAATAGTTCACAGCTTGAGTATATAAGTTTTCAATATTGTCTTGAAGCAGGTTAATATCTAACAAGGCTAAATTTTGTCCTTGCTTCGTAATTAGAGGAATAAATAGTCCAACCAATCCAATGAAGAGCCCAATAAAAACAATCATGGTGACTACGACTGCCACTGTATTGTTAAACTTTAGTTTTCGCCTTAGGAACAATACAATGGGTCTTCCAATTAATGAAATAACTGAAGCTATCGCTATATAAATAATAACCGCTTGAATTTTATATAAAAAGTACAGAAGTAGTGCAATGCCTAAAACAATGGCTAGCGCTTTTAAGATTCCGTTTGTAATTGCTTTTGAATTCATATCGTAAAGATATAAAACTGATTATATTAATTGCTTGGTAATTTCATATAGCGCAATATTTGTTGCTTGAACAACATTCATACTGCTGTTTTGTCCAAACATTGGTATATGAATTATAGCATCACACAATTTTAAAACCTCTTCAGAAATACCAAAATTTTCGTCGCCAACAATAAGGGTAATAGGTTGTTTATTTGGAAAGCCGAAGTTATGAATAGATTTACTTGTAGTAGTAATTTCTAAAGCAACACAATAGTAATTTTTGTTTTTAAGTTCAGAAACAACGTCTAAAACATGTTCGTTAGTTTTATAGTTCACAGCATTTTCAGTCGCTCTGGAGGTTTTTGTCATTTTTCTACCCAATGGAATGTATGAACCACATAGAATGAGTTCTTTAACTCCAAAGGCATCACAGATTCTAAACAAACTACCAAGGTTTGGTGCGTTAGTTACATTATCACAAACTACTGTAATTGGAAAGGTTTTTTGTTGGAAGTTAGTATTGTAGTGGTTAAGCTGCATTTTTTAATTTCGAAAAAAAGTAAATACTTAAAATGACCAGAGAAATTGATACTGTTAAAAGAATGACACCTATAAAACCTCTCCAAACACCATTCCATCGGGACTCGTTATTAGATTTTATTTTGAACCAATCTGAAAAAACATTATATATAAAATCTATTAAATCACTCATTAATTCTCAAAAGCGTACTTCATAATATTGGCTCCCATTTTTAGGGCTTTTTCCCGTACAGCTTCAGGATCGTTATGAACTTCAGGATCTTCCCAACCATCACCTAAATCACTTTCAAAGGTAAAGAGCAACACCAATCTGCTTTCATGAAAAATACCTAATGCTTTTGGAGGTAAACCGTCGTGTTCATGAATCTTTGGTAATCCATCAGGAAACTTGTATGCAATATTAAATATTGGATGGTTGGCTGGAATCTCAACTAATTCTTGATTTGGAAATACTTTTTTCAGTTCTTTTTCAATATACTGACGCATTCCGTAGTTATCATCAATATGAATAAAACCACCAGAAATTAGATAATTGCGCAAATTTTCAGCATCATCATCATCAAAAAACACATTGCCATGACCTGTCATATGTAAAAATGGAAATTGAAAAATATCAATATTTCCAGCTTCAACTGTTTCTGGTTTTGGGTTTATTTTAGTATTGATATTTGCATTGCAATACGCTATTAAGTTTGGTAAAGCTGTAGGATTACTATACCAGTCGCCACCACCTTTGTATTTTAAAATAGCAACATCTTGTGAAAACGAAACAAGAGAAAATAGAATTAGTAAAACAGATGCAAGTATCTTCATAATCATTCATTCACAAAAGCGACACTATAACAAGCTGCAATAGCAGCTGTTTCAGTACGTAATCTTGTGTTACCCAAAGTTACAGGAATAAAGTTGTGCTGCAAAGCAGTTTCAATTTCTTTAACACTAAAATCGCCTTCTGGACCAATTAATATTACAATATCCTGATCTGGTTTCAACTGATTTTTTAATAATTTTCTGTCTGAATCCTCGCAATGTGCAATATATTTCTGGCCTTCAAAATCCTGATTTACAAAGTTGTTGAAAGGAGTCAATTCGTTGATGGTTGGTAAATAACACTGCAATGATTGTTTCATGGCAGATTGTAGTATCTTTTCAAAGCGATCTAACTTAATGACTTTACGCTCACTATGGTCGCATAAAATAGGAGTGATGGTATCAATGCCAATTTCTGTAGCTTTTTCCAAAAACCATTCAAAGCGATCGTTCATTTTGGTTGGAGCCACTGCAAGATGCAATTTATATTCCCTTTTTGGATGTTGCTTAGCATTGCTAATGTTGGCTTGGCATTTTTTAATATCAGCATTGATTATTTCAGCATCAAACATCCAACCCAGTCCATTGGTGATATGTAACACATCTCCAACAGATTTGCGTAACACCTTTACAATGTGTTTGCTTTCTTCTTTATCAAAAGTAAAGGAGGAAGTGGCTTCATGGATATCAGGATTATAAAATAACTGCATTATCTTGTGCTTTCAACAACTTTTAGGACTTTTATTTCCGTGATGCTCTTTTTGTCATGTGTTTTCTTTACCACGTAGTACCATTGGTTCGACTCTACATTCACAGTAAAGATATCATCTTTTTGGTGTTTATCATTCATGACTTGCTCTTCAAATTCCGGAAGCATGTCACCATAGGTAAACCAACCAGAATCACCACCTCGTTTTTTATTATTATCCATTGAATATTGCAAAGCCAAATCTTTAAATGGGACTCCACGATCATGTTGTTCAATAATCTGTGGTCGTAATTTTTCAATACTGCTAATTGAAAATTCCTTACCATCAAGGAGAATATAACTCACTCTATAATAGATGATTTCGTTTTTTTCTAATATTTTGTAGTGAATATTTTCACCTTCTTTTTTAATGACTTTATGTCCACCATTGGAGAGTTTTAAAAGCTCTTGTGTAAGTTTTGTTTTGTGTTTTTCTTCATTAAATGTGATGATCTTATTTTTTTTACCATTTTTAGAATTTATAAAACGTTGAGCTCTCTCAATTGTCGTCACAGAATCCAGTTCCTTTTGAAATTTTCTTTGAGCCAACGTGTTAAATGATAATAATAAATAAATAACTAGCAGCGAATACTTTAGCATAGATTATGGTTGATGATTACAATTTGCAAGAAACTAAAATTTGAAATTAAATAAGAAAATAGCCTGTAAGTTTATCAACAGATGTTTTAACAATTAAATCTTCAACCTCGCTGAAGCTGTTACATTTTGCTCTGCAAAATCACCATCTAAAAATTTCAAATAACCTACGATGGCAATCATGGCTGCATTGTCTGTTGTGTATTCAAATTTTGGAATAAAGGTTTTCCAACCAAACTTTTTTTCTCCAGAAGTTAGTGCAGCTCTAATACCAGAATTTGCAGAAACACCACCACCAATAGCAATCTGTTTGATGCCTGTTTGCTTTACAGCAAGCTTTATTTTGTCCATTAAAATGCCTATAATGGTATACTGTAGTGAGGCACAAATATCGTTAAGATTGTCGTTTACAAACTCAGGATTCTTTTCAGTTTCACGTTGTACAAAGTAAAGTATAGCAGTTTTTAATCCAGAAAAACTAAAGTTCAATCCATCAACTTTGGGTTTGGTAAATTGAAAAGCTTTTGGGTTACCAAGATGAGCGCGCTTGTCAATTTCTGGTCCAGCAGGATAACCTAAACCTAGGTTTTTACCAGCTTTATCATAGGCTTCACCTACAGCATCATCTATGGTTTCGCCAATAACTTTCATGTCAAAATAGTTATCAACTCTTACAATTTGCGTGTGACCTCCAGAAATGGTCATGGCCAAAAACGGAAATTCAGGTTGATCAAATCCTTCTTCTTCAATAAAATGAGCCAAGATATGAGCTTGCATGTGATTCACTTCAATTAAAGGAATATCAAGACCATAAGCCAATGATTT
>CAZRDG010000132.1:0-6676 GCA_964598775.1 uncultured Lacinutrix sp. | reverse complement strand
AGCAAAAATTTCATATTCAAACGGGATGATATTATTATCGCCATCTAATTTATTCTTCCAAGTTTCTGTTCCTGCTAAAAAGACATTAGCTTCAATATCCAACTCCGTTGTTGAAAGCGTTGTATAATTTACGGGTAAAACATTCTGGTAAAACGTACCATCACTATGGTCTGTAAGATTTAAAATTCTAAAACCATCAAATCCAGAATCTGGATAATAAAAATAGGTTAACATATAACTGTAATCCTTAGCTGAAGTATCTCCAGTAATATGTCCTGTGGTATACCACCATTCTATAGGCTCGCTGAGATGTCTTCCTTCGTCTTCAGAAAATGAAATTAAACTTCCTGAAGGTGTGTATGGATAAACTTTCCAATCTTGAGCATTACAAACAAATGCAGAAAGGATAAGAACTATGAGGGAGCACTTAAGTTTCATTACTAAGGGATTAATTACTACCCTAAAGTACTAGTTAACTTTATGTACTCAAAAAAATGAAGATAAGTGGTGCTAAAAATTCCATTAATGGAAAATAATTCTTTGAAGCGCAAAATTAATGGACAAGAGAACCTTATAAAACTTAATTATTTTCTGAGTTATTAAAAGCCTCAATATATTTTGTAGCTCTTGAATTACTCGGATTAATCTCGAGTGCTTTTTTATAATGAGTGAAAGCTTGAATACTATCTCCACTTCTTAAATAACCATCAGCCAAACTATCATAAACATTATCACTTTCTGGATAAAGAACCACATTCATTTTAAAAACTGCAATGGCTTTTTCATATTCATTCTTCCTTAAATAATTATATCCCAGTCTATTGAGGTCGCCTTCATCAATTAAATAATCAGTATCATCTTGTTCTTTAATCGACAAATACCCTTTTAGTGCCTTATCAAAATTCTCTTTAGCTAAATGTTCACTTGGTATAAATGATGTATCTGAAAGTTTTAAATAATCATAAGTAATCTTATCGGAATTCTCAGGATCTACAACAGACAAATAAAGTTGGTTGGTATTTGGCTTTTCGACAAAACGAAGCTTTTTGTACATATCTGCTACAAAAAATGTCGATTCATCTATAATCACAGGCTTGATATTTTTTACACTTCTCCAAGACAGAAATAGGTCATTGTTTTCGTAATAAACTTCTAGCACCTCATCCGATCCATATAAATAACGCCCTGAAGTTTGTTGAATGTGCTCATCTGAATATGTGACAGATTTGGAACAGCTAACTATTAAAAAAAGAGAAAGTACAAGAGGGAAATTTTTCATAATAATGCAGTAGAATAGATTATGAATAATAATATAAGTAAAAAAGTCTCATTAATAATGAGACTTTTTTTAAAACTATTCGTTACACTTTTTTATTTTAATTTTTAACTTACTTGACATTCATCAATTCAACATCAAAAATTAGAGTTGCATCTGGTGGTATTACACCTCCAGCACCTCTTGAGCCATAACCAAGATCACTAGGAATCACAAAACGTGCCTTGTCTCCCACTTTTAGCAAACTAATCCCTTCATCCCAACCTGCAATGACTTGACCCATTCCTAGTGGAAAATCGATCGGCTGATTACGCTTATATGATGAGTCAAAAACAGTTCCATCTGGCAACTGACCTTTGTAATGTACAGAAACTGTTTTTCCTTTTTCAGCTTTTGCACCACTTCCTTTTTGAATGATTTGGTAACGCAGTCCACTGTCAGTCGATTCGAATCCAGCGGCTATTTTATCCAAAGCAGCTTCTCTTTGAGCTTTTTCTTCTGCCAAACGTTTTTCTCTTGAACCTTCAAAAGTTCTAAAAGCTTCTACTGCATTAAATTTTTCTGCCTCAGCTCCTACTCTTACAATTTCTAAAGAATCAATAGTATCACCTTGTGCTATTGCATCAACCACATCTTGTCCTTCTTGTACCTTCCCAAATACGGTATGATTATTATCTAACCAAGGCGTTTCAATATGTGTGATAAAAAACTGGCTTCCGTTAGTTCCAGGTCCAGCATTCGCCATAGATAATACTCCAGGACCATCGTGCTTAAGATCAGCGTGAAACTCATCGTCAAATTGATATCCCGGATTCCCAGTTCCAGTTCCAAGTGGACAACCACCTTGAATCATAAAATCAGGAATCACTCTATGAAATTTTAATCCATTATAATAAGGTGTTCCTTGAGGTTTTACTGAATTTTCTAAATTACCTTCTGCCAAGGCAACAAAGTTACCCACTGTACCAGGCGTTTTTTTGTATTCTAAAGCAACTAATATGTCACCTTTTGAGGTGTTGAATTTTGCGTATAAACCGTCTTGCATTTTTCTTTATTTTATTTGAAGATGCAAAGATAGTAAATGAAGATTGAAGTCCTAAACTTGAAGCCAGAAGTTTTAGGTTAAATTAGTTAGCGACTTCACTGATAAACTTTATACGATATAAACGAAGTTCTTCATCGTCATAATCTCCATCAAACTCTTCCATAGCCACATCAATTTTGTCGGTATCAGATTCCATAAAGTAATCATGGATTTCTTCTTGTTGATCTTCATCTAGAACTTCATCTATCCAATAATCAATATTAAGCTTGGTTCCAGAATACACAATGGCTTCCATTTCCTTTATAAAATCACTCATATTCATGCCTTTAGCAGAAGCAATGTCATCTAAAGGCAACTTACGATCTATGTTTTGAATGATATACAACTTTAAAGATGAATTGGAGCCTGTTGATTTCACAATCAAATCATCTAAACGCTCTATCTCATTTTCTTCAACATATTTTGCAATAAGGTTGACAAAATCTTTACCATATTTTTTGGCTTTACCTTCACCTACACCATGTACATTGCTTAACTCATCTAAAGTAATAGGATATTTAAGCGACATGTCTTCCAATGATGGATCCTGAAATATAACGAATGGAGGTACGCCAAGTTTTTTGGCGTTTTGCTTACGCAAATCTTTAAGTAATTTCATTAAGGTTTCATCAGCAACTGCTCCTCCACCTTTTGAAGCTGTTATCACATCATCACTTCCTTCATCATAAACATGATCTTCAGTCATCATGAACGATTGTGGCTGTTTCAAAAAGGCCTTTCCAGTTTTAGTAACCTTTAATACACCATAAGTTTCAATGTCTTTACGTAAAAGTCCAGCAACTAAAACTTGTCTAATCAATGCCATCCAATACTTATCTTCAAACTTTTTACCAACTCCAAAAAAAGGTTGCTCATTAGTTTTATGCGAATTGATAAGCGCATTTTCCTTACCAATCATCACTTTTACTAAATCCTTACTTTTATATTTTTCATTGGTTTTGTCAACAACATCTATGAGCAACGACACCTGATCTTGAGCTTCAACTTGCTTTTTAGGATTACGAACATTATCATCTAAATCTCCACCTTCACCAGTTTCATTATCAAATTCTTCACCAAAATAATGCAGTATAAATTTACGTCTTGATATCGAAGTCTCGGCAAAAGCAACGACTTCTTGTAATAGTGCATGGCCAATTTCTTGTTCTGCTACAGGTTTACCTGACATGAATTTTTCAAGCTTCTCAATATCTTTATAGGCGTAATAAGCCAAGCAATGACCTTCACCACCATCACGTCCAGCGCGACCAGTTTCTTGATAATAACTTTCAATACTTTTTGGAATATCATGGTGAATTACAAAACGCACATCTGGCTTGTCAATACCCATTCCAAAAGCAATAGTAGCAACCACCACATCACAGTCTTCCATTAAAAACATATCCTGATGTTTCACACGAGTTTTAGCATCCAATCCTGCGTGATAAGGCACAGCTTTAATACCATTAACTTGCAACACTTGTGCTAATTCCTCAACACGTTTTCTACTCAAACAATAAACTATTCCAGATTTTCCATCATTTTGTTTGATAAACCTAATAATATCTGCATCAACATTTTTGGTTTTAGGACGTACTTCATAAAATAAATTAGGCCTATTAAAAGATGCTTTAAACGTATTAGCATCAGTCATGCCTAAGTTTTTAAGAATATCTTCTTGCACTTTTGGAGTTGCCGTTGCGGTTAGTCCAATCATTGGAATATTATCTCCAATTCGTTTAATAATATGTCTTAAGTTTCTGTATTCTGGTCTAAAATCGTGTCCCCATTCACTAATACAATGCGCTTCATCAATAGCCATAAAAGAAATCTTTACATCACGTAAAAATTCTACATTCTCTTCTTTGGTTAACGATTCTGGTGCAACATAAAGGAGTTTAGTAACACCATTTATAATATCAGACTTCACTTGTTTCACTTCTGTCTTATTTAAAGACGAGTTTAATACATGTGCTATGCCCTCTTCTTGGGAAACTCCTCTAATGGCATCCACCTGATTTTTCATTAATGCGATTAAGGGTGACACCACAATAGCAGTTCCCTCTTGCATTAGTGCTGGAAGCTGGTAGCATAGTGATTTTCCTCCACCTGTTGGCATAATCACAAAAGTGTTTTGACCAGAAACTATACTTTGTATCACTTGTTCTTGCAGCCCTTTAAAGGTTGAAAAACCAAAATAGTGCTTTAGTGCTGCGTGCAGATTGTTTACTTCAATACTCATTAATCCCTCTATTGGTAAAGTTGCTCATTATAAATTTGGATTTAAAAGTGAATAAATTCTTTTTTTCTAATTTATAAGAGACCTCTCATAATTTTTTTTCGTTTTTTTGTATAACATTTAAAGATAGTAAAATCTTTAAACGCATCAAACCTAAAATTACAAATTTTGAGCACAAAACAATCAATCTTAAATATCGCTAAATCAACGATTAACATGGAGAGCGAAGCCATTGCCAATTTAGCTCAATTGCTGGATGACGATTTTGCCGATGCTGTTCAACTTATTTACAACTCTAAAGGACGTGTTATTATTACAGGAATTGGTAAAAGCGCCATCATTGCAAATAAAATTGTAGCTACCTTAAACTCAACTGGAACACCTGCTATTTTTATGCATGCTGCAGATGCAATTCATGGTGATTTAGGACTTATACTCAAAGATGATGTGGTGGTTTGCATATCAAAAAGCGGAAATACGCCGGAAATAAAGGTCTTAGTTCAGCTCATTAATAATGGTCCCAATAAAATGATTGCTATTACTGGCAACAAAGATTCCTTTTTAGCTCAGCGCGCAGATTATATTTTAAACGCTTATGTAGAGAAAGAAGCTTGTCCAAATAATTTAGCACCAACAACAAGCACGACTGCTCAACTCGTTATGGGTGACGCGCTTGCTGTTTGTTTGTTAGAATTGCGCGGCTTTTCTAGTAAAGATTTTGCTAAATACCATCCAGGAGGTGCATTAGGTAAAAAACTGTATTTACGAGTTAGTGATTTATCATCAATGAATGAAAAACCAAAAGTCAATAAAAACACTAGTGTTAAAGATGTCATTATTGAAATCTCTGAAAAAATGCTTGGTGTTACTGCTGTAGTTGAAAACAACAAGGTAATTGGTATTATTACAGATGGAGATTTAAGGCGCATGCTCAGCAAAACAGATAATTTTAGTGCTTATATAGCAAATGACATTATGAGCGCAAATCCAAAATGTATTGATAATGATGCTATGGCAGTTGATGCTATGGAACTTATGGAAACAAATGGCATTTCACAATTGTTAGTGGAAGAAAACGGCAATTATGCTGGTGTAGTACATTTGCATGATTTAATAAAAGAAGGCATAATATAATGGCAAAGAAGAAAAAGAGTATTAACGAAATGTCCTTTCTAGACCATCTTGAAGATTTAAGATGGCATTTAATTAGAGCAACTTCTGCCATAATGATAGTAGGTGCCTTGGCATTTGTTTTTAGTAGATCTATTTTTAAGCTCATCATTTTCGCTCCACTTGATATGAGTTTTCCAACATACAGTATGTTGTGCAAAGCCTCAAAGTTCATTAATGTAGAAACCACATTTTGCGCTGAAGAAATGCCAATGATAATTCAAAGTAGAACCATGGCTGGGCAGTTTTCAGCAGATGTCTGGACCTCTATTTACGCAGGATTCATAATCGCTTTTCCTTATGTTATTTATCAGTTATGGAAATTCATCAGTCCTGGAATGCATGAAAATGAACGTAAACATTCACGTGGTTTTATCATCGTTTGTTCACTTTTATTTTTCCTTGGCGTATTATTCGGCTATTATATTGTCACTCCATTATCTATAAATTTCTTGGCAAATTATAGCATTTCAGAACTGGTAGAAAATCAAATAGATATAGGCTCATATATAGGCTTAGTGAGATCTGCAGCCATTGCTTCCGGTTTAGTATTTGAGCTGCCTATCATTATTTATTTCTTAACTAAAATCGGATTGGTAACGCCTGAGTTTTTAAAGAAATATAGAAAGTATGCCTTAGTTATCGTACTTATATTATCAGCAATAATAACACCACCAGATATCGCAAGTCAAATTATTGTAGCTATTCCAATTCTAATTTTATATCAAGTAAGTATTTACATTTCAAAAGTTGTGATAAGAAATCAAAAACGTAAAGAAAAACAACATGCCTAATATTGTAGAAGAATTTAACGACTATCGTGCGAAAATGAATGACAAGATTCTTGCCGATAACAACAAAATTATAAAACGTATCTTTAATTTAGATACTAATGCCTATCAAGCTG